>CBFGNP010000093.1:0-10055 GCA_965650095.1 uncultured Pedobacter sp.
CTCTGTAATTTCTGGTTCTATGGGTCTGATGCCCTCAGCATCAATAGGAATCCATACTTCTTTGTTTGAGCCAATCCACGGTTCATATCCTCAGGCTGCCGGTAAAGATATTGCTAATCCTTTGGCTACGGTATTATCGGCCGCAATGATGTTTGAAGATGCTTTCGGATTAACAGAAGAAGCAGAACTGATCAGATCGGTTGTGAACAAATCACTTGCTGAAGGCATTGTAACAGAAGATCTTTCTGGAACAAACAAGGCCTACAAAACCAGCGAAGTAGGCGATTGGCTGGCTGCTAACATATAACTATCTTTGTGTACTCCCTTTAGGGGAATACAATTAACCGTCATCTGGCAACAGGTGGCGGTTCTATTTTTCATAAAATGACTGACTTCGATTTTAAATTAGACTCCGAAGCCGCATCCCGGCGACTGGTGAATGTGGTAAAACATACGCCCCTCATTTATAACTCCAAACTTTCTGAGGCCTACGGAGCTGAAATTTACCTGAAACGGGAAGACCTGCAAACCGTGCGGTCCTACAAACTGCGCGGCGCCTATAACATGATCAGCCAGTTGAGCACAGAAGAACTGAGCAGGGGAATTGTTTGTGCCAGTGCCGGTAACCATGCCCAGGGCGTGGCCTTCTCTTGTGATAAACTGGGAACAAAGGGTGTCATCTTTATGCCGGAAATTACTCCGAAGCAAAAAGTAAAACAGACGGAAATGTTTGGCAACGGCAGTGTAGAGCTGGTATTGGTTGGCGATACCTTTGATGATTGTTTAAAGGAAGCATTGGCCTATACTCAGGAGCACAACATGACTTTTATTCCTCCCTTTGACAACTATAGCATCATTGAGGGGCAGGGCACTGTGGGGGTCGAGATACTGGAAGATCTTCCTGATGTGGAGGTGGTCATTATGCCTGTAGGTGGTGGCGGCCTCTCTGCCGGTGTTGGAAACTATTTAAAAAGCAAAAAGCCGGGCATACTGCTGGCTGGTGTTGAGCCCGAAGGTGCACCTTCTATGCTAAAGGCATTTGAGCATGGTGGCCCGGTGACATTACCGGAAATAAACCGTTTTGTAGACGGCGCTTCTGTGAAGCGTGTAGGTAAGCTAACTTACGACATCTGTACAAAAGTACTGGATGACATTTTACTGGTTGCTGAAGGTAAAGTTTGTACGACCATACTGAAACTGTACAACGAAGATGCGATTGTGGTTGAACCGGCCGGCGCTTTATCGGTAGCTGTACTTGACGCCTACCGCGATAAAATAAAGGGCAAAAAGGTGGTTTGCGTTATTAGTGGCGGAAACAATGATATTGAGCGCATGCAGGAGATCAAAGAGAAATCTTTATTGTACGAAGGATTGAAGCATTATTTTATTGTCCGCTTTCCGCAAAGACCGGGTGCATTAAAATTATTTGTGAACAACGTACTTGGCCCGCATGATGACATTACCCGTTTTGAGTTTATCAAAAAGACCAATAAGGAAAACGGGCCTGCACTGGTCGGTATTGAGCTAGCCAACCGGGCTGATTATGAGTCACTGGTAGAAAGAATGAAGGAGTTTAAGTTCGAAATTATTGAGCTGAATAACGACCAGACTTTGTTTGAATATTTGGTGTAAGCCGTCCTTAATATAATATTCTACATAACATTTTGATTACAGAATAAAGGGAAGGAACGTTTATCACATTGTGGCAATAAATTTGCTGTACAAAATGCAAACACACAAACGCATGAAAAAATTTATATTTCTACTCTTATGCACGGCCACCCTGGGGCTGGTATCGTGCAAGAAGGACACCATTGTAAATAATATACTTCCGAGAACGATTTTGTTCGATATTGCAGCAAATAGCTGGAAAACAACAGATGGCGGAAAGACCTATTTCACAGAGATTAATGTCCCTGAAAATGACGACGATTTCAATCAATCTGGAGGGGTAGTCGTGTCCATGGCTTTTGATGCGAATAGAAGCATATTTGACGGTTTACCAAATGTTTATCAGGGATTATCCTATCAATTTAGTTCAGAGCCGGGTTATGTAGTTATTTATGTGGATGCGATAGAGGGCGATACATTTCCTCCTCCTGCCGCTGCCACAGCAAAAATTGTTCTGGTTGATTCAGAGATTATTGATTAAAAGATTTAAATCCAGTAAAAAGGGCGATGTTCAATTGAACATCGCCCTTTTTACTAATATGTCCTTTAGTTTACTGAGATAGATACTTTCTTAAACCAAAAAGAAGCTACAACGTAGCCATGTCAATTACAAAGCGATAACGCACATCGCCTTTTACCATTCTTTCGTAAGCAGCGGTGATGTCTTTGATGTCGATAAGTTCAATATCTGAAACGATATTATTTTCTGCACAGAAATCCAACATTTCCTGAGTCTCGGCAATGCCGCCAATACCAGATCCTGCTAAACTTTTACGCCCTCCAAGCAAGCTAAATGCGGCCACTTGTGCAGGTTCTGGTGGAACACCAACACAGATCATGGTACCATTTGTTCTCAATAGAGAAAGATAGAGGTTAAAATCATGCGGCGCAGACACCGTATCCAAAATAAAATCAAAGCTACCTTTCACAGCTTCGAGCTGGGCAGGGTCTGAAGTCACCACAAAGTTATGTGCACCTAAGTCTTTGGCTGCCTGTTCTTTTGATGGCGATGTACTCAGTACGGTTACTTCTGCACCAAACGCTACCCCGAACTTAACACCCATATGGCCCAGGCCACCAAGGCCTAAAACTGCCAGTTTATGTCCTTTACCTACTTTCCAGTGTCTTAACGGAGAATACGTGGTAATTCCTGCACAAAGCAAGGGTGCCACGGCAGCCGGGTCAAGTTTATCGGAAACATGCAATACGAACTCTTCTCTAACCACAATGGTATTTGAATAACCACCATAAGTAGGCATAGAGCCATCACGCTCCATTCCATTATAAGTCTGCGTATTTCCCTGCAAACAATACTGTTCCAGATCCTGTTTACAGTTTTCGCATACCTGGCAGGAGTCGACCATACAGCCTGTACCAGCCAGGTCACCTTCTTTAAATTTAGTAACATGATCGCCTACTTTAACCACACGACCCACGATCTCGTGGCCCGGCACCATAGGGAAGATTCCCGGGAACCAGTCGTTTTTAATCTGGTGCAGGTCCGAATGGCAAACACCACAATATAATATATCAAACTGTACGTCGTGAGGCCCTACCTCGCGACGATTAAAAGTCCAGGGAGCGAGGTCAGTCTCCGGGCTTTGTGCGGCATATCCTTTTGATTGTATCATAAAATTTATTTTTTTAACAATTGTATTTTTTGAGCGGCTTCAAAGATTTCTTTATCAGAACGAAAAATTTGCCAGATCATTACTCATTATCCAAAACCGGGTAATGATCAGGTTTAGCGGGAGATCAATTAAAAAGGCTTCACGCTCTCGTGCAGCACCCGCTCCCATTCAGGGTGTCGTTTCAGATAGGCGGCTACCAAAGGGCACAAAGGAATCAGCTTATATCCGTTATCTTCAATATATTTCAATGTCTTCTCAATCACTGCGGTTGCCGCCCCTTTCCCTTGCAACGCTTCTGGAGCTTCGGTATGGATCAGCCATATCTTTTTGCCATGTTCTTTGTAATCGATAAATGTAGTATAATCGCCAACTTTTAATTCAAAACGCATCGCTACCTGGTTTTTAACCAATGGCAGGCTTAAGTACTCCTCATTCATATTTTTCTCTTAAGACCCAAATTCAACGTTGCAATTTAAGGGAATAATTGCAGAGAAACCTACAGGTATTATTCTTTTTACCAGATCATTTCAATGGGAAACTTAACCTAAGTCCCGCTTTCTTCTGTTGGTCAGATAGCGTCTGACCGGAATATCGTATGCTACCATTACCACATATGCAAGCCCAAGCAAAAGTACCATGCCTATGATGATAATTAAGGATAGCTGGGAGGTGTCTGGCTTATTATTGGTATAATAATTTAAGAATATCCAGATGACGACATAGTGCGTCATGTAAAGTGGGTAGGATATTTTTCCAGAAAATACACAAAGCTTTTTTAATCCTTGTGTTAGCCTGGCACCTGCACCAAGGGCAACAAGTAACGGGAAATAAATGAGCACCACCAGGGGCTCCGTTAACCAGTTCCATTTAGAGAATGGCATCACGAACGCGAGGAACAGCAGGATGGACAAGCCGGCAAAGCCCAGGTTTTTCGTTTTGATGATCCAGTTAGAACGATAAACAAGCATACCCGCTAAAAATGAATACGAAACACGGGCACAGCCATCCCAAAAGTTGCCTTTACCCCATCCGCCCATCAGGGAGCCTCCCGCCTGATCGCTCACATAACACAAGGCAATAGCAGAAAGTATCGTTAACAGCAGCAGGTACTTCCTGCTTAGCTTATACAGCACAATACCGTAAAGAATGTTGGCGACATATTCCCAGAACAAAGACCAGGATGGTGCATTCAGACCGAACAGGTTAAAGGCCCGCTCCTCCATGACCGGATAAGGGATCAGCAATATGGAGCAAAAGAAGAGGAGTATCAGCTTTCCTGCGTTGTATACTTCAGGATGTCCACCAAAGGGATCAAAAAGGAAAGCCAGCAAACCCAATACGGCACCGAAGAGCACCAATGGATGCAATCTGATCAGCCTTGATTTGAAAAACTCCAGTACACCCATTTTATCAATCCGGTCGTCGTAAGCATAGGCGATAACAAAGCCCGATAAACAGAAAAAAAAGTCGACCGCTAAAAATCCATGTGCGATAAAATTCTTGCTATAGTCCGTGTAAGCCATTTCCATAAAGTGAAAAAGCACTACCGCCAATGCAGCTACTCCCCGCAGTCCATCAAGAATTTCGAAATGCTGTTTGGTTTTTAAAATATCAGGGCTGACTTTATCCACATTCATCCTACAATAATAACGATTCTAAGAGTTATTGAACACGAATCCGCTAAATATCACGCAGTCCTACCACAGCACATTGCAACCTTCATTTAAAAATCAAATTTCACCCGGGCACGGATTCCCCAGCTGGATACATCCGGGTTATTGAGATAGCTGAAACGTTTCACCGCGTCTACCCTTAAAATTTTGAAAATATTACCCACCCCAACGCTCCCTTCCATATAAGGTCCATTGTCTAAAGCATGGGTGATCGGCAATCCATCCTGGTTACGCACAAATTGCATGGCATCCAGATTTTTCGCCGGGTTGTTCTCGTCCCGCAATCCTCCGTACAAAGCTTTAAAGGACATCACCTCCCTGAGCTTTAATCTTCGCAGCAAGGGAATTTTATTGAAGAAAAAGCCGTTAAAGTTCTGATCGATATTGATGCTGGCATAATGATCACTCACAAACTCCAGAAAGTTCATCAGGTTATAGGATTGCAGCTGGTAGGCATAAGTTTGATTGGCACGGTGAATAGATAACAGCGGGAAAGGCAGCTTACCTATGTTATATCCGCCCTCAAGAGTTACATCCGCATAACCCAGCTGTGACAAGTAAAAACGCTTATCCATGCTGCCCATAAAATTATGATAATTGTATTCTCCACCTAAAACGCCGTTCAGTCCCGCGGTATAACGCAGGTTAAATACCGGGTATTTGTCAACAAATGGGGTACGGTAAATCTTGCCCTGGTAAAACTTTTCGTGCGGCGCATATCTTAACTGCACGCTCAGCTCCGAAGTATTGATCTGGTTGGTTCTTGAAAAAAGCGTTTCTGCAGAATTGTTAAAATAAAGAGATCCGCCTGGTGATTGCTTCCACTTGCGCAAGCCTATACTATACGAGAAATGATTTTCGAATTCGTGTACATAATCAACCCGGTAAAAATCATTGTACAACAGCATGTTGTTCTCCCCTCTTTTAAAGGAGAGGAGAAAATTGTCTTCCTGAACAAACTGCAGCTCCTGTCCGGGGATCTTGGTGTCACGCTGGAAACTTGCACGCAGGTAATTTTGCGGAAAGGCATAGATCGATTTATTATTTAAGGAATAGGTCCCGCTTAAAAAATATTTCCATTTCTGATCTTCAAAGCCATAGGCTGCGTAGGTTTCCAGGTAGTACCTTTTGCTTAAGGCGGGAGTAGTCCTGCCCCCCAAACGCCCGCGAAATCCCTCAACACTGTTAAAACTGTAAAATGTATTTACCGGGCCTATCTCAAAAGGTCCAAAATCTTTATATCCGGCAAAGAACAACGTTACGATGTCCATTGTTCTTTTAAAGGAGGGAATAGTTTGTAGGGTATCCAGATTGCGGTACACTTTGGCATTGGCAGTGCCGAGTGCTTCCGGGCGGTTACTGGCCCAGAACTGTTCAGATCTTTGGGTTGCATCAGGTACAACAACCAATGCTACAGGGCTTTTGTAAATACTATCGGAGGCTGGCTGATTGATGGTATAGTTTTTATAGGTTACCGTGCGCTCTCCTGTAAAACCGGCGCCACTTTTTTTCGTGATCCCAAAGTCAACGATCAGGTTACTTTTGCTGAGGTGGTAGCGACTGTCCGGATTTTGTTCAAATTCAAGTTTGGCCTCGAGCCCCCTTACAAAGTTCAGGTTGATGTCCTTGTTAACCGTGAGATAGGCATTTTGAACCGCATAATTCCCATCCAGGGTTACGTACAGCTTGCCTTCAAACAGCATATCCATTTTGTTTCTTGGCGTAAAAGAAAGCTCAATCAGCTGTGGCGTATGTGTTCTGATGGTATCCGTAATAAAGAATTTATAGAATCCAGGGGCTCCATCAGCTATAGGACTCAACAGCAGATTACTCACCACAGAAATGTTGTTATCATAAATATCGATATCCTGGTACATCCGATCGAAATAAGAACTCAGTCCCTTGTTGTCTATAAAACGCTCGTCGAAGTTCACCTGTTTATCGGCGATCACCACAGTTTTCATTTTCTCAGGATTCCTGCGAAAGTAATTGTCTGAAAGCTTTTCCTGCTGAAACACAGGCAGTAGATTTTTACCACCGATCTTTGTGGAATCCTGTTCCTGAAACAGGAACTGGTAATTGCGAAATATCTTTTTGCTTTTAAATTTCTCGGAAAGATTGCTCATCGAGAACAGCATTCGCTCATACTTTTTGTAAGCCACATAATCATAGCTTTCCATGCGGTTTTTCGATTTATTTGCAATTACTTTACGGATCAACTCTACAGCAGGATTTTCTTTATTACGGTATGGCGGCTTTTTTCCGCCCTTTATCACCACCTCATTCATTTGCATCGCTTCACTCTGCAGCTGAACATTGATCACCTGGCTGGTCCCGCTCTTAATTGTTCTGATCTGACTTCTATAGCCTATATAACTAAATTTCAACTGGCTGTAATTGCCATCAATAGTGATGTTATATCGCCCGTCGGCATCTGTCCGACCACCTTTCCCGCTGCCCACAACGATAAAAGAAGCATATGGAATGGTTTCCCTGGTTGTTGCATCGGTAACCACTCCCTTTACGGCTGTTTGTTGTCCAAAGGACGGTAAAGCACTCAAAGTGATGATGAACAATAAAATGATGTTTACTATAGAATATGGATGTCTCTGATACATCTGCTGCTGCTTTAAATGGATACTTAAAAAAGATTAAGTGCAGCAAAGTTAATACTCAACTCCTGAATAATTAAGTAAAAAAGTCAGGAAATAGTCTGTATATAAATGTTATGACATGAAAATGAAAAAAAGTATTTCCAGGCCCTGAAGTTTATGGTCTTACAGTGATAGAAAATGCGTGATGTTGGCCTGGACATGATCGTTTTTTTTATGCTCACCCCTGTTCAGCTGGACAGCCCTGATGCTTACCCCATTTCTTTCCAGTAAGAGTTCTTCATAAAAGCCTTTATAATACACATCCTTTACTTCAAAGCGCCTGCTGTTCCAGGAACTTTTGAGTTCTACCCATTCGGGATAAAAAACTGCTGAACCGGTCTTGATCGCTAATCCCAGCCGCTCTGCCTCAGCTGTATTTAAGGCAATTGCATTGCCCAGTAGCTGGGCGGTATAAATGGTATTTGGATGATTGTATACCTGGGCAGGGTTCCCTGACTGCAACAGCTTACCCTCTTTTAAGATCAGTAATTCATCAGCAAGAAATAAGCCATCGGCCGGGTCATGCGACACCATAATTACGGTAACCCCCGTTTCGGCTGCAATCCTTTTAATATCGGCACGCAGCTGATTTTTTAACAAAGCATCAACCTGGCTAAAGGGTTCATCAAGCAGCAATACCGTAGTATCGCTAACCATTGCCCTTGCTATAGCTACACGTTGCTGCTCTCCCCCGCTCAGTTGTGTGATCTTCTGATCTTTAAGGTGCTCAATGTGCAGATGTTGCATCATTTCTGCAGTCTTTTCCTCCTTGGCCTGCACATTGGTATTGGAAAGCATCGAGGCGATATTATCGTATACCTTGGCATAAATGTTTAAGGAGAAATCCTGCGTAACCATTTTCATTTCCTTATGACCAGGTATCAACTGTTCGTCGGGGCCTAAAATTCGTTTGCCTTTAAAAGAGACCTCTCCTTCATCTACTTTCAGCAAGCCATAAATACATTTCAGCAGGGTCGATTTCCCGCTGCCACTTTCGCCAAGAATAGCCACAACATTTCCTTTCTTGATATCGAAGCTGATATCACTGATGCCTCCTGGTTGTTCTGCCTGGTATTGTTTGCTGAGCTTGTTTACGCTGATGATCTGTTCTTCCACAGCGTAAAGATAGGAAATCAGTATTAGTTTAAGCCGAGGGTTATTCCAAACGACATATTTCTTAATCCCTGCTGAGGTACACTGTCGAACATGTCGCTAAAATAGTATTTGGTGAATACGCCGAACGAGCCATATCCTAATCTTAGGGCGCCACCATAACGGAGGGGTTGAAAATTATAATCATCTTTAAATTTCTCTTTGCCCCGTTCTTTGCTAACCTGCTTAACTTTAGCATTGGTGAGGAAGGCGATTTCGGGACCAAAAATAAAATAAAAACGTTTTCCATGATCGTTTTCCTTAGTGCGCAGCTCAAAATTCAGGGGAATATGTATATAGAAGCTCGATAATCTGTTTTTTGAAAAGGCAACGGTATCTGTAGTGTAATCCAGCACCGGATTATCTTTTTTCATGGTAATATTTCTTTTTAGACGGATATGTGTCCAGTCGAAACCGCCGGCCAGGTATACTTTAAAATTCGAATTGAATCTGTATCCAAGCTGCAGTACATCAATCGATACCGTGCTTGTCTTAGCCGGCTTATAGCTGAGGAAATCATTTGCAGGCGATAATGAAAAGCTTCCGTTATCAATCAATTTAGAGAAGCCTATATCAAATCTGGTTAAGGTAATACCAGCTATCAATCGTCCCTTTGGCACTGATTTTACCTTCAAGCTATCCCTTACCTCGTTATTTGCACCTGCTGCATCAGTGATTTTTACAGCGTTTGTGCTGTCTTTCTTAGTTGATATGGACTGAGCCTGAATTGCACCTGTAAATCCGCTTACCAAAAGTGCAGTTAAAAAAAGATGTTTCATTATTTGCGTGGTTGATTAAATATTATTTATCTGATCTCTTGTTTAATTTTATAAATCCAATATTGAGGGCTATTACAGACGAATTGTCATCATCGGTATCAAATTGTATAATTTTCTTTTCCCGTCTATCTATCTTGTTTACCACAAAATTGATCACATCTCCAACATTTCTTATGCCTTTATGCATTGTTTTTTCAGCGGGAGCGTCACCGCCTTTGATTTCCTCCTCATCCGAACGGGCAAGCACCGGTTCAGTGATCACAGCTGGCTCGGGCTCCATAAGTGGTTGAACCACGTTTTTTAAAACTTTAGTTGGAACAACAGGTATAAGACGATCATTCTTCTGCCGGGCTTGCGGGGCTTTTAAAGCCATTTCACTTTCAGCCTCCGGTTTTAAGCGCGGTGCTAGGATAAGTGGTGTGCTTTGATGGTCGCTGATTAAGTCCGAACTTTCAGGTGTGGTGGCTGCCAAAGGTTTGGAAACAACAGCCGGGG
>CBFGNP010000094.1:0-10000 GCA_965650095.1 uncultured Pedobacter sp.
ATAAGCTCAATCATAAAATTGCCATACTAATGGCATCCGCTGCGCTGATCACATCTGGCGGATGTAAAAAAAGCTTTCTGGATTCAGACCAGCTTTCTCAATATTCACCTGAAGCCTCTTTAAACAGCGTTGCTGCATTAAAGGCGGCACTTAACGGGCTGGGTGCCAACGTCCGGCAGGAGTATTTTGGAGATTCCGCGCCTATGCTTACTGAGTCTATTTTTTCTGATGTCGCTGTTGAAGGTACCACAGATAAAAGTACTCCTGCCCAGGACCTGATTTCGCGCATTACCCCTGATGCAAATTTGAACAATAATGATTTTAATAAAGTCGGATGGTATTGGGAACAGGAGTTTCGCGGTGTGAGGCTGGCCAATACCATTATCACAAATATTGACAGACCAGTTTACGCAAATGATGCAGAAAAAAATGCGATCCTGGGTGGTGCCTATTTTTACCGCGCCTATCATTACTACCGTCTTGTTCATCAGTTTGGCGATGTACCGCTAAATTTGAAGGACATCGATGGACCGAAGGACGATTATTACTCGACAAAGCGGGAGGTCATTCTTGCCAAAATGAAATCGGATCTGGAATTTGCAAAGACGTCAGTTTCTGATAATGTAAACAAAGGAGAGGTTACCAAAGGGGCTGTCGGGCACCTGCTGACTAAAGTAAATCTCGCCCTGGGTAAATTTGATGACGCCATTGCTTCAGCAACGAGTGTGATCAGTGGGGGGCCATACGCTTTGATGACCAGCCGTTTTGGCAGTACAGCAAGCGACGCCACAAAGAATGTGGTTTGGGATCTTCACCGTATGGACAATAAGGCTTTACCCGCTAACAAAGAAGCTTTATTTTTGGTTATCGACCGCGAAACCTTGCAGGGTTTTACCGCAAGTGGTTCGCAGCTGATGCGGAATACCGTTCCTGCATGGCACTTTGCCAACGTAAAGACTCCTTCTGGCGCAACTGCAATCACCGACGCAGCCAACGCAGAGATCCCCTTAACCAGAATGTATGGACGAGGAATAGGGCGGTATCGTGGAACACCATACAGCACAAAGTACATATGGACTGATAATACGGACTATCGACATGCAAAAGGAATGTGGATGGATATGACGGACCTTGTTTATAATAACCCGGCCTTAAAAAACTCTTCCAATGCCAATGACAGGGCGCTTTATGGCAAGCCTTTATTACCCTATGACGAAACTAACGTTGCTTCACGGTTTCAGAACGGCGCATTGGATACCATTCGCCACTGGTTTGGCTGGCCACATTACAAAGTGTTTATAAATTCTACCAATGCATTGGCGAACGACCCTTACTGGACACCACCACGTGGTACCAATACCGACTGGTATGTATTCAGATTAGCAGAAACCTATTTACTGAGAGCGGAAGCTTATTACTGGAAAGGAGATCTTGGGTTGGCGATGCAAGATATCAATGCAGTCAGAGGGCGTGCTAATGCTACATTATTAACCGATCCAAGTAAAATTACCATTGGAACCATCCTCGACGAGCGTGCGCGGGAATTGTACTGGGAAGAGCCACGTAAAACTGAACTGACCCGGATCGCTTATATATTCGCTTCAACTGGCAAAGTAGCCTATAATGGTAAAACGTATACGCTGGCAGCCTTTTCAGATAATAATTTCTTCTATGATCGTATTATTGAAAAAAATGATTTTTACAGGAATGAGGTGCCAACGGTTCAGGGGGTAAAATTTAGAATTGCTCCTTATCATGTGTTGTGGCCTATTCCGGGAAGTGCACAGCGGTTTAATGTAAATGGTCGTATCAATCAGAATAAGGGTTACAGCGGTTATGAAAATAACGTTCCCCCGCTGGATAAGCTTCCTGAATAAATGAAGAAATACAATTTGTTAACCCGCAGGTTGTGTATAAATATTCTGGTGGCACGCCGCCAGAATATTTACATGCTCTTTGCTATATTTCTGCTTGTTTTACCGGCCTTTGCTACGCTGCCACCAACCGACATTAAGAAAGAAGCTTTTGCTTTGCTGAAGATACAGGTGCTTAAAGAGGCAAAATGGGCTTTGGCTCAGGAGCCGGTCACGGTAACAGCTGATTCATCCGCCAGGAGTGCAGGGGGTAAGCATGATTTCTTTTCTGAAGCGGATTATTTCTGGCCGGATCCTAAAAATCCAAACGGCCCTTATATTGAACGTGACGGTTTAACCAATCCGGATAATTTTGTGGCGCACAGAAAGGCCATGATCCGTTTTAGCAATGTGATCGGTGCACTGGCCTCTGCTTATCAGCTAACAGGTGACGACAAGTATGTGAAGCACGCGCTGCGACATTTGAAAGCCTGGTTTATTGAATCTCAGACGCTGATGAATCCGAATTTACTATTCGCGCAGGCGGTAAAGGGCAAACACAAAGGGCGCAATTATGGGATTATCGATACCATTCATTTAATGGAAGTGGCCCAGGGAACTTTGGTGATGGAAAAATCCAAAGTCTTTGAAAAGGAAACTGCAAAAGGAATTAAAAACTGGTTCGCTGCCTATATCACCTGGTTAAATGCCAGCAAACCTGGCTTACAGGAAAAGAACATAAAGAACAATCACTCCACCTGTTGGGCAATGCAGGTAGCCTCGTTTGCAAAGCTTTGCAACGATCAGGTCATACTGGATGCTATGCGCATGAGGTATAAAACGGTTTTGCTTCCTGGCCAAATGGCAGCTAACGGAAGTTTTCCTTTAGAACTGGCCAGAACAAAACCCTACGGGTATTCCATTTTCAATTTAGATGCTATGGTGATGCTCTGCCAGATCCTATCTAGGCCAGAAGATAACCTCTGGACTTTTGAAGCTAAAGATCACCAGTCCATTAGAACAGGTATCGGCTACTTATTTCCTTTTGTTCAAGATAAGCAGAAATGGCCGCTGAAGCCCGACGTCATGTACTGGAAAAATTGGCCGGTTGCACAGCCTTTCTTGTTATTTGGCGCTCATGCTTTTAAACAAGATAGCTGGTATTTGACCTGGAAACGACTGGACCACAATCCAAAAATTGAGGAAGTGGTCAGGAATTTACCTGTTCGCCATCCCTTGATATGGCTTTAAGCTAATCAGCCAGGTTAAATGACCATCAACAATATTAAACAACGCACACACAATGATATGAACCCGACATCAAAGGCGCCATCCGACAATTGAACCACCGCAGGCAGCTTGAAGACAATTAAAGACATAGAATACACCTGAAAAAAGCAAAAAATATAAATAGATGAAAGCGCAATTGATACTGGCCATGGGGATGGTACTGGGATTTTATACAGTACGGGCACAAAAAGTTAATATCCCAAAGGCATTTGCGAGCGCGGCGACGCAAACCGATGTCTTGCTCAGGGAAATGGCGAATGCTACTGCGGCCAAAGCTAAAAACCAGGTTTCACCCAGAACAGTTGAAAAGGGAAATCTGGTGATGGTGAGATCTGGCGACTGGACCAGCGGCTTTTTTGCAGGAGAGCTTTGGTATTTGTATGAATTTACCAAAGATCCCAAATGGCTGGAGCTGGCCAGGACTTATACAGAAAAAATAAAAAAAGAGCAGTTCAATACCGGTACGCATGACCTCGGTTTTATGATGTATTGCAGCTTTGGCAACGGTTACCGCTTAACCGGTGATACAGCTTACCGTTCGGTTATCATTCAGTCTGCCAGATCATTGAGTACAAGGTTTAACCCGGTAGCAGGAGTGATCAAATCCTGGGATCACAACAAGGCCAAATGGAAATTTCCGGTGATTATTGACAATATGATGAATCTGGAACTTTTGTTCGAGGCCACCAGGCTGACCGGTGACTCTTCTTTCTATAAAATTGCGATAAGCCATGCTGATCAAACGTTAAAAAACCACTTCAGACCGGACTATAGTTCCTGGCATGTGCTGGACTATGATACGCAAACCGGTAAGGTAAACCAAAAGCTGACTGCCCAGGGTTATAATGATGAGTCTGCATGGGCAAGAGGGCAAGCCTGGGCTTTATATGGTTTCACCATGTGTTACCGTGAGACAAAGCATCGGGCTTACCTGGACCAGGCCAAAGCCATTGCAAAATTCATATTAAATAATAAATCTACCCCGGCAGACGGTATCCCGTACTGGGACTATAATGATCCGAAAATTCCAGATGCTTCCAGGGATGCTTCGGCTGCCGCTATTACAGCAGCCGCGCTTTATGAATTGGACGGCTTTGTGCCAGACGGAGATTATAAAAAATCTGCCGATCAGCTGCTGTACAGTTTAAACAGCTCTTATACCAGTAAGCCTGGCGGCAATAAAGGCTTTATACTCGAGCACAGCACCGGTCATAGGCCGGCAAATTCTGAAATTGATGTACCCATCAATTATGCGGATTATTATTACCTGGAATCCTTATTAAGATTGAAAAATAAATAATGCATAAACCAAAAACATGACTATGCTACAGCGCTTGCCGGGATTTAAACTAGCGGCCCTTTTACCAGTATTAACCACAATTATTGGAGGACCTGTTTTGGCCCAGACTTCAATGGTTTATACGACTGCCATTCATACAGACCTGAGGCTAAGCGCCACAGGGACACTCGTCTTTAAAGAACTGAAACAGCCTTTGGAAACCCAGGTGTGTGTGTTTGTAGATCCTAAAACCAAATTCCAAGCTGTTACCGGAATCGGTGGTACCATTACCGATGCAGCGGCCGAGACCTACGCCACTTTATCCAAAGATTCACAGCGAGAATTTTTAAAAGCTTATTACGATAAAGATAATGGTATAGGTTATACGCTGGCCCGGACAACCATCCACAGCAGTGATTTCTCCAGTGGGAGTTATACTTATATAACGGATAATGATGCTTCATTGCGGTCTTTCAGTGTGGCCCATGACCAGAAATACAGGATTCCGCTCCTTAAACAATGCATTGCAGCTGCAGGAGGAGAACTGCCCTTGTTTGTAAGCCCCTGGAGTCCCCCTGCATTTATGAAAAGTAATAAGAACATGTTAAAGGGCGGTAAGTTACTGCCGGAGTTCCGCTCAGCCTGGGCCGGCTATTTTGTCAAATTCATTAAAAGCTACGAAAGTCTGGGCATCCCGATATGGGGACTAACCGTTCAAAATGAACCCATGGCCACACAGCGATGGGAGTCTTGTATTTTTACCGCTGAAGAGGAACGTGATTTTATTAAAGGATATTTAGGCCCTGAATTGCATAAAAGGGGACTGGCAGAAAAAAAACTAATTGCCTGGGACCACAACAGAGACCAGGTTTATCAAAGGGCAAGTGTTATTCTTTCAGATCCTGAGGCTTCGAAATATGTCTGGGGGATCGGTTATCACTGGTACGAAACCTGGACCGGAAGCGATATGTTGTTTAACAACGTAAAGCTGGTCCATGAAGCCTTTCCAGACAAACAGCTCATGCTTACCGAAGGCTGCGTAGAGAAGTTTAACCTGGATAGTGTTTCCAGGTGGGACCTGGGGGAACGCTATGGTTATTCACTGATTAACGATTTCAACAGTGGCGTTACGGGATGGACAGACTGGAACATGTTGCTGGATGATAAGGGTGGCCCTAATCATGTGGGTAATTTTTGCTTTGCACCCATTCATGCCAATTCCAAAACGGGTAAACTGATCTATACCAATTCTTACTATTATCTGGGCCATTTTTCCAAATTTGTGCGCCCTGGTGCCCGCCGTGTTGCCAGTTCATCCAACAGGGATAAATTGATCACCACGGCATTTATGAATACTGATGGAAAGCTTGCCGTAATTGTAATGAACAAGACCGGCGATAAAATTCCCTATTATTTATGGATGGATGGCAAAGCTGCAGAAACGACCAGTCTCCCACATTCCATTTCTACCTTCGTTATCCATAAACCATATGAGCTTAAACCTGAATAGATTTTTACCTGGTCTGATGCTGTTGTCGGCACTGCAGGTCAGTGCGCAGCAGGCAGATTTCTGGCTAACCAGAGCCGACCGTTCTGCTTTGTTCATTAAGCAGCAGGGCCTGGCATTTGGTCAAAAAAAAGCCGGCAATTCCACTATTGTGGTTAACGATAAAGAAACCTTCCAGTCTATGGATGGGTTTGGTTTTGCCTTAACGGGTGGTAGCGCCCAGCATATCGTTAAAATGAGTACAAAAGCGAGGGCAGCTTTATTGAGGGAATTGTTTACAACGAGCGGAAATAATATCGGCATCAGTTACATTCGTTTAACCGTAGGGGCCTCTGATCTGAATCAAAAAGTATTTTCATACAATGACCTACCCGAAGGGGAAACCGACCTGGAGCAGTCCCGGTTCGACCTGGGGCCCGACCGGAAGGATGTCATCCCTGTCATGAAAGAGATTCTGGCTATTGACCCGCAAATGAAGATCATGGCCTCGCCATGGTCTCCGCCGCTTTGGATGAAAACAAGCTACGATGCCCGAGGGGGGATGCTGAGGCCGGAATTTTATGAGGCTTATGCAAAATACCTGGTCAGGTATATTCAGGAGATGGAAAAAGAAGGCATCCATATCGATGCCCTCACCATTCAAAATGAGCCGCTGCACCCGGGTAATAACCCGAGTTTATTGATGGTTGCGCCCGATCAGGCAATTTTTATTAAAAACAACCTTGGCCCTGCCTTTGAAAAGGCAGGTTTAACAACTAAGATTGTGATTTACGATCATAATGCGGATCGTCCGGACTATCCCATCACGATCCTGAATGATCCGGAGGCGAGAAAATATGTGGATGGATCCGCTTTTCACTTGTATGGAGGCAAAATTGAAGCCTTAAGCGATGTGCACCATGCCCATCCTGATAAGCATATCTATTTTACAGAGCAAATGGTCATCGAAGACCCATCCGCACAGCAAATCAATATTGTCTCACCAGTTAAAAGACTCATCATTGGTGCCACCAGAAACTGGAGCAGAGTCGTGTTGGAATGGAATTTGGCAGCCGATCCTCAAAATAAGCCTTTTACCGACAGGGGTGGCTGTCCAATGTGCCAGGGGGCCATAACGGTTGATGGTGATAAAGTCACCAGGAACTTAGCCTATTATTCGGTGGCACATGCGGCTAAGTTCGTACGCCCCGGTGCAATCCGGATCGCTTCAAACGAGTTGAAGGATCTTGCTAACGTGGCTTTTAGAATCCCGGATGGGAAAACCGTACTGATCGTGGCCAACAGCGCAAAGGATGTCAGGACATTTGACATCGCTTTCAAAGGGAAACTGCTCAGTTGCACCATTGGTGCCGGCGATGTGGCAACTTATGTCTGGTAAGTAAGTACCAGTAAAATCTTATGGTGCATTTAATCCTATTCTTTATGTCTCAAGACCCAAACAAAAAATCAATAATGGCTGCAATCTATGCTGTGAATGGCCGTTCTATTGCCCGGAAGTTCTTATACCTCACATTAGCATCGATTTTGTGCTCGACATCCAGCATGGCGCAAGGATACCTGCGTACTGAAGGAAAGAGAATTGTGAATCAAAAAGGTGAAAATGTTTTGCTAAGGGGATTCGGACTTGGGGGCTGGATGTTGCAGGAAGGCTATATGCTGAAAATAAATAAAGAGGGACAACAGTACCGGATAAGGGAGCGGCTGGAAGCGCTGATGGGCGAAAAGCAGACTGAAGAGTTCTATGCACTCTGGCTGGCCAATCATACGCGTAAAGCGGATGTCGATTCTATGAAAGCCTGGGGTTTTAACTCGATAAGGCTACCGATGCATTATAACCTGTATACTTTGCCTGTTGAAAAGGAACCTGTAAAAGGCGAGCACACCTGGCTGGAAAAAGGCTTCGCTATGACCGATTCCCTGCTGGCCTGGTGTAAGGCAAATCAAATGTATCTGATCCTGGACTTGCATGCAGCCCCTGGCGGACAGGGCAACGATTTAAATATTTCAGACCGCGACCCCACTAAACCTTCTTTATGGGAGGATGAAGCAAATCAGCAAAAAACAATTGCGCTATGGAAAAAGCTGGCGCAACGTTATGTGAATGAACCCTGGATTGGCGGATATGATGTCATCAATGAGCCAAACTGGGGATTTGAAGACCCCCTAAATGATAAAAATGGTACCAAGGAACAAGATAACGGGCCTTTAAAAAAACTGATGACCGGCATCACCAAAGCGATCAGGACGGTTGATCAAAAGCATATGATCATCATTGAAGGAAATGGTTGGGGTAACAATTATAACGGAATGCTTCCGCCCTGGGACAGCAATATGATCCTGAGTTTTCACAAATACTGGAACCACAACAACCGGTCGGCAATCGGCCAGATGATCAAAGTGCGGGATCAGTTCAACATTCCGGTCTGGCTGGGTGAGACAGGAGAGAACTCTAATGTTTGGTTTACAGAAGCCATACGGTTGTTTGAAATCAATAATATTGGCTGGGCATGGTGGCCATTAAAAAAAATGGGTGCTAACAGTCCGCTGGAAATAAGATCCAACCCGAACTACGACAGTGTGGCCGATTATTTAAACGGCAAAGGGCAACAGCCAAAAGAAAGCAATGTATACAGTGGCCTGATGGAGCTTGCTACTTATATCCGGGCGGAAAACACGCTCCCCCACCGGGATGTGGTTGATGCCATGATGCGCCAGCCATTTTCTGTCGAAACCAGGCCTTTTAAAAAACATAGTATTGGCCGCAACTCTATTGTCAATGCTGTTGATTATGACCTTGGCCGCAACGGCATTGCTTATTTTGATCGGGATACTGCTGATTACCATGTGTCGACTGGCAAATATACGGCCGGTAATAAAGGGCGCGTTTACCGGAATGACGGCGTCGATATTGTTAGGGAGGAGCTAAGGTATGATGCCTTTTATGTTGCTAGCATGGAATCGGGGGAATGGTTAACCTACACTTTTGATGTGAAAACAAAGGGTATTTATTCGTTAAAGTTGAGGGTTGCCGCAACGGGTGATACTGGAAAGGTCGCTCTCTTTATTGAAGGGAAATCAATTGCTAAGGGCCTTGGCGTTCCGAATACTGGAGGGGAAACAGCGTTTCAGTTCATCACAATAAAGGATATTATGCTTAACACAGGCAAGCAGACCCTGAAAATTCAGGCAGACGCCGGCACTTTTAATTTTAGTTATTTCCAGTTTATTAGCCAGGAATAAGCAGGGCCCGAAAATTATTTCCCTGATTTTCACCTCTGTCCGGGTGCAGGTAGCTATTTTTACTAATATTATTGTAGAAGTGCTTCGGAATACGTAGGTTTGCAACCACAAAATCTCAAGGATTTGAGGATTGATTAAAAGCTTACTCAGCATGTTTCAACAAATAGAGTAGAACTAGAGGGAGATTAGCTCAGCTGGTTCAGAGCACCTGCCTTACAAGCAGGGGGTCACTGGTTCGAACCCAGTATCTCCCACCAAAATGGACAACTTCGGATTTAACGAAGTTGTCCATTTTTTTTGCCTTGTAATTCATTGTTAAGCGCAGTTGTAGGCATACATCATTCGGTTAGCGGTTGGATTTAGGATCAATGCCAATTGAATTGCCCTATGGTTTGTTAATGCTCAGGTTATTATGTTGCCTTATGCGAATGGTGAAGAGAGGCAACCATTTTAGTTTATCCACTTCATATAATGCATTCGGTTACCAACCCAAATATTTCCGCCATGAATCCTATAATTTAGGTGATCAGTTAAATTGATTTTTTTCGGCCTGTTATTGGCGCGGACAGGTTCGCATGAACAACATCCCCCCTTAGTCTAATTCTGAACCCTGTTTATTCGCCATTTCCCGAAGCCGACCCGAATGAAACCCGAACAAGGTGCCTTATTATGGCGACTTATCTACAGGCCTGAACAAAGCCGTCTGCCATGCCACACATCGGTTCGAAATGCATGCTACCTTCGTTTTTTAATGTAATTATTTAGATGTCACAGCTCCAATATAGCATCAATAAAAATGTGGCTGTGCGTTTTATGCGTATGTCGGCAGCT
>CBFGNP010000095.1:0-9789 GCA_965650095.1 uncultured Pedobacter sp.
TGGATCCCTGTGGCTCCTCATAACCCAGGCGGTGATACGTATTTCCCATAATGAGTTGTGTACGGTAGGCTCTGGATAAGTCCTGCAGCGGTGCTAAACGGGGATCCGGAAAGCCGTCGTCCAGGTGATACGTACTGCCTGCTTTAACAAATTCGCGGTCTAAATGAGCGGCCGTCTGGAACTTAAAACCGGCCAGCCCTACCGGATCCGCCGCCTGCGGTTCTTTCCTGAACTCTCCGGGTTTAACAAGCGGCAAATGCCGCGCAACATAAGTACCACTTCCGGTTTTACTTTCCAGCCAGCCCTGCGCCAGCAGGTCATCGTAGGCGCGGATGACGGTTTTGCGGTGTACATCAAGCAGCTCTGCCAACTGCCGTGAACCAGGTAAGCGCGTTAAGGGCTGCAAAACACCCGCATTAATGGCACTGATCAGTTGTTCGGCCAATTGGAAGTACACCGGCCTGGAAAGGGATCTATTGAGACTTAAGCTAGAAAAAAAGGAATGCATACCGGACTACCTGTTTTGTAAAAAGTGGATGATTAAAAGCATCCAATAAATGTACACATTTATAAAAAAATTTAAAACTATGGAACAAGCCGCCAACCATTTAATCCCGAGTCGCGCCGCCAAACGGGCGCATTTTGATGCCGAAACGATTTATCCGATTTTGGATGAAGCACTGTTCTGCACCATCAGCTATGCGTCTGATAACAAGCCCTATTCTATCCCAACGTCCTTTGTACGATATCACAATAAGTTATACATTCATGGTTCTGTGGGCAGTCACTTCATCCGGGAGTTGGAAAAAGGTATCCCGGTATGTATTTGCGTTATGCTGGCAGATGCCCTGGTACTTGCAAAATCAGCACTGAGTCACTCTGTAAATTACCGGTCTGTGGTGCTGTTTGCCAGGGCTGAAAAAATAGAGCAGCCACAGGACAAGCTTGATTCCTTTGAATGGCTGATCAATAAGGTTGCTCCTGGCAGTTGGAATTATCTCCGCCCGGTAACGGATAGTGAAATCCGCAGAACAGCGGTGCTGGCTTTCGATCTTAGTGAAGCCTCAGCCAAGATCCGGCAAGGAATGCCAAATGATGAGGCTGAAGATAAGCTACTGCCGATATGGTCCGGGATCGTTCCGTTAGAGACCAGAAGATTGCATCCGATAGCCGATGAAAGCAGCCAGGAAATCCCATTGCCGGAACATTTGGGTACCTAGCTATTCGTTCCGCCTAGGTTATTTTGACAGTGTTTTCAACAGCTCTTTAGCTGGAACAGACTTAACGTTCCCGTCTTTATCGCCAACAATTAAACTTTCGTTATTGGCAGCAGAAGATTCCGCTAATTTACGAAGCGCCTTGTTTACGCCTTTAACTACGTTAATAGCTAATTCGTTAAGATCAGTTTTATTACCCTGAGTTATCATCGCTTTGAGTTATAATTTCATCAACTCATGAATGCGGGCAAGCTTTATTCTGCCCGCTTCAAAAGCTACGCCAGCTGGGTTAAACAATGAATACCTGCATTTCAGTTCCATCATACTATAAAAAATGTGTCCATCCTAGCATGCTGCCTTTTATTTTTCGGTATTGCAATAACGTTTCATCGCATCAATAATTACTGGTTTACGATCTCCAAGTTCATAACCCAGTTGTAAGTCCGCACAAATTTGATCTAGGTCTTCCTTAGGAATTGGTACCTTATCTTTTGCTGCCCATACGGTTACATCGTTTGACTTACTCAAAGTTCTGGCATCCTTAAATTCGTACTTTCTTAACCTGGCAAATGCCCTGTTGCTTACAGCTTCCATATACAAGGGTTCGAGTGCCAGTGCCAGGTTAAAATCTGCAATCGACTCATCAAAATTAAAGGTGTTGAGTTTTGCGGTACCTCTATAGAAATATACATCAGCATACGCTGCATTTAATTTTATCGCCTCATCTAACTTTTTGATTGCGGCCTCATATTCCCCTTCTCGCATAGCTGTGATGCCTTTCGAAAACAACGCATGAAATTTACTGACGTCCTTACTAAGGACTTGTTTATTAGCTACAAAGCTAGATTCCCGTTTTAATTTGCCGGTTGAATAATATTCCTGCCATACCCCATCTTCCTTTTTATCAACAAAACTTCCTTTTTGCATCAATTTGCCATTAATGAAGTAGGTTTCTGACGCACCATTTTCAATCCCGTTGGAATAGGTATAGAAGTAATGTTTGTTTCCGTTAGGATAATAAACCGTTCTTACACCATCAATCCTGCCATCCTTCAAAGTCCCCTCTCCCTGAATTTTCCCATTCATAAAATAATCGATGAATTTCCCGTTATAAGGTTGATCAGAATTTTTAAGATACCATAACCCCTGAGTTTTAACCATATTTTTTGTGGTGGAGATACGTTTGATTGCTTTAGGCCTTGCTGTATAAGCTTTAGTGGTCACAAAAAGCAGTTTATCAGCCTTGCCTTCATAACCTAAGACCCTGATTTTTTCCATGTTAGTGACCACTTCAAGTTTATCGATATCCGCTTCAGTAAGCACGTCAGCCTCGTCTGGATCTTCAATAACAGGAATGCTGTCAACGATATAAAAAATGCGCTCCTGCTTTTCCTGCGAGAAGGAAACAGATGCATAAAATAAAAATAGAAGCGTTAATTTGAGGTAATTCATTAAACAGGTTTTAACGGCACTAATATAGTATAATTAAATTTTCTTCAATCCAGCTCTTAGGACATTCTGATAATATCAAATTCTATTGACTATTTTTGGCAGATCCAAAAGCAGGTATTGCCTTCTGGACAGATACTCAACATTTCGTACCTATTAGATGACAATAAAAAATCCGTTTTCAACAGCAATCCGCAGCACGATATGCTTACTGATGGTGCTCTGTTTCGCCAGCCAAACTTTCGCACAGAAAAATAAACCAGTGGATAAAGGTCAGGATGTTTCTGTCCTTTCCGACTCGGCAACGCTGACTAAGGGCGATTACCTCATTCATCTCGAAAAAGTCTTCGAGGCGGTAAACAAAGTCCCTGTCACGGTAGGCTCTTTTAAGAAACTGAAACCAATAGCGAGGCATTTAACACAAGATGAGGCTGCCCTTGCCCTACTGAAAAGCCGGCTAACCCAGAGCAACAGAATGCTGAACCTGCAGAACCTGCAAATGGATCGGACTTTACTGGAAGAACTGCAAACGAATAACAAAGACTGCCTGGCAGATCTGGACGAATATGAAAAAGAACTGCGGGAGCTGAAGACAGAGATCCTTAACCTGCGCAAGGATACGGTGCTGGTTAAAGTTTTTACCCTGCCAGCCATGCGCGTCCTGTTTAAAGATCAGTTTGCGGAACTGAAGAAAAAACGTGCAGTAATGGATAGTCTGCTGAAGACGGCGACATTGACCATCAATAACCTGCAGGCGCGAACCTCATCCAACCTGATCAACATTAAAGAGCTGATGTACCTCACAGATAACCAGCTTGATGCAGTAAGTATAAAGGCTTTCGGAAAAGAGCGGCGTTATCTCTGGGAATCGTCAAACAAAAGGCCCGGCAGAGGTGTCGGATTTCGCAAGTTTATCAATGGGGAACAGGAAATATCAGCTTATTATTTTGTATACACGCGGAGCAGCCGCATGCTTCTGGTGTTTATCTGCCTTACTTTCTTCCTTTGGGTATTTTTCAATTTCAGGAGCCTGAAACAGCGCGACCGGCTGGAGGCCCTGGATGATCGCTCCTTACTCAGTCCGCAGCCCTATCTGATTACTTTTTTGATGCTCTTTACCCTGGCGCCGATCTTCGACCTCAGGGCACCGGCACTGTATATCGAATCCGTGCAGGTCCTGCTGGCGATTTTACTGACTGCATTTTTCCGTAAAAGATTGCCCACAAAGCTGTTTTACTATTGGTGCATATTTGTGGTATTCCTTCTTGCACCCGTTTTTCTGCGTCTGCTGGGAATGCCGGCAAGATACCAGCGCTGGCTCCTTCTTTTCCTGACGATAAGTTCTGCCGTTTATGGTTTTGTCATCTGGAAGAAGCTGGATGAGCAGGCGAAAAAATATAAAATGATCCTCCTTACAGGATTCATCTATACTGTCTTCGCCATTATTGCTACTTTATGCAACATCTTCGGGCGCTTTACGCTCACCCAGATCTTTTATTCTACCGGCGTAAGCGCATTGCTGAACGCAATATCACTAACCATCCTCGCGAAGGTGCTGGTCGAGGCCTTCCTGCTGCAAATGAAAAGCAGCCGGATCCGCAAGGGATACCCTGAGTATTTCGACTGGCTTCCCATAACTTCAGGACTTAAGCGGTTCACGGGGGCTGGCGTTATGATCATCTGGCTGCTGATCTTTACGACGAACCTTAATATTTTTGACGGCCTCTACGAAGCTGTGATGGAGATCCTTAGCGAGAAACGAACGATAGGCAACTTCTCTTTTACCTTCGGTGGCATTGTGCTCTTTCTAGGCATCATCTGGACAGCCAACTTCTTACAAAAATACATTGCCTATTTCTTTGGTGATACCGGAGATGATAGTCTGGAGGATAATAAAGGGGAACGCTCTAAATTGTTGGTTACGCGCCTGGTGTTACTCATCGGAGGATTTCTGATCGCCGTAGCCGCATCCGGATTGCCGGTTGATAAGATCACTGTGATCCTTGGTGCCCTGGGTGTAGGTATTGGTCTGGGTTTACAGAACATCGTGAGCAATTTTGTATCGGGGATCATCCTCATTTTTGATAAGACGATCCGTATCGGCGATGTTGTCGAGTTAAGTGACAAAAAAGGCCGGGTCAAGGAGATTGGTGTACGCGCCAGTACACTGCTTAGTGATGAAGGTGCAGAGATCATTATCCCCAATGGGTCCATTTTGTCGCACAACATCATCAACTGGACCCTGAGCAATAATCAGATGCGGGTAGATATTTCCTTAACCATTGCTAAGCCTTTCAATTCAAATGAGGTGGTCAGCCTGATCAGGGATATCATTACTGAAAACGGCAACGTCTTTGCCAGCAAAGAGCCGGTGATCCTGATCACCCCGATGAGCAAGGTAAACAGTAATATTCAGATTTATTTTTGGTGTAAGGACATTTCCAAAGCTGAGCTTGCAAGAAATATGGTCAACGCACAAATATTTGAGGTGTTTGAAGAGAAAGAAATAGAAATATCTTTTTCTTGATCGCGATAATTCTCCTGATAAGATCGCGGCTAGAAATAACTGGACATCTAAACTGTAAGTGTGATTAGTGTAAGGAATATTATTTATCTTTGTTCTATGTCAGAAAAAGAAAGAAAAGAATTTTCCGCAGCAATAAAAAAATACACAGAGAAGCTTTCCAAAAACAAGCAAGCATCTAAGGATTTTTTGGTGCGGTCTGGCATTATCACCGAAAAGGGTAATTTTCGCGAACCTTATAAGCATTTATGTATTCAACAAGACCAGGATTAATCCTCGGTTTTCATGGTTGGGACACGGAGTTTATATGTGGGACAGTAGTCCTTCAAGAGCCATGGAATTCGCGGAATGGCTGAGATTAAATCCTGGAAAATCTAAAAAGCCAATTAAGGATCCTGCAGTTATCGGCGCAGTCTTAGACTTAGGTTTCTGCCTTGATCTGTTGGATTATCAGAATTTATCCTTTTTAAAAGAAGCCCATAGTTTGCTCGTTGCTACTTCAACCGCTTTAGGAAAAGATATGCCCGTAAATAAAGCCGTTGGCACGAGTAAAGATCTTATCAAAGCAGCAGATTCCATCCATGTGGTTCTTGACCGTTCCGCTAAAAAATATCCATTAACTCAATTATCCTTATATTCACATCGGTAAGGTATGGTAGCTATTTAAATAACAATCAAATTGAACAGATCAGATTTTGATGCAGTAGTTGTAGGTTCCGGTCCGAACGGGCTGGCAGCCGCCATTGCCTTGCAGCAACAAGGTTTATCGGTATTGATCATTGAAGGGAAGGACGAGGTCGGCGGGGGGTTACGCTCTGCCGGGTTAACTTTACCCGGTTTTGTCCACGATGTTTGTTCTGCCATTCACCCGCTTGCGATCGGCTCTCCATTTTTTGATACACTTCCCCTTCAGGACCATGGCTTATTCTATGAATTTCCGGAACTGGCTGCAGCGCATCCTTTTGATGACGGCACAGCAGCGGTGCTAGGCAACTCACTGGAAAAAACGGCGAGCTTACTAGGCGAAGATGAGCAAGCCTACCTCAAACTGTTAAAACCACTGGTCCGCGACTGGCCGAAGATCGCCTCAGATGTGCTGGGCCCTTTACATTTTCCTAAACATCCCGTTGCTATGGCCAAATTTGGCTTAAACGCGCTTACTTCTGCCGCATTTCTGTCCAGGCGTTTTAAAACCCCGGCAGCAAAAGGGCTATGGGCGGGGATCGCTGCACATTCCATGCAGCCTTTATCTAATTCAAGCACTTCGGCTATAGGCCTGGTCCTGATGGCAGCAGCCCATTTAAAAGGCTGGCCCATTCCTGCAGGTGGATCCGGCGCAATTGCCAGTGCCTTATCTTCCTATTTTATCTCAATAGGCGGCAGAATTGAGACCGGGCGTTTTATCAAATCATTGGATGAGCTGCCCAGTTCCAAAACTGTTTTCTTTGATGTGACCCCGAAACAATTGCTGGAGATCGCCGGTCATAAATTCTCTTCCATTTACAAGTGGCAGCTGGAAAGGTACCGCTATGGCATGGGGGTTTTTAAGGTAGACTGGGCTTTAGATGGCCCGATCCCTTTTACTGCCCCACAGGCAAGACAAGCGGGCACAGTACACATTGGCAATACGATTGAGGAAATCAGCTTGTCCGAAAAGCTGAGCTGGCAGGGTAAGCACGCCGAAAAACCTTTCGTCTTGCTGGCCCAGCAAAGTTTATTTGATCCCTCGAGGGCACCAGAAGGAAAACATACCGGATGGGCCTACTGCCATGTGCCGAATGGATCGGAAAAAGACATGACTGAGGCCATTGAAAGGCAGGTGGAGCGGTTTGCACCGGGTTTCAGGGAAAGAATCCTGGCCAGACATACCATGAATACTATGCAGGTTGAAGCCTACAATCCAAATTATATAGGTGGGGATATCAACGGCGGGGTAATTGATCTGGGACAGATCTTTACCCGTCCGGCTTTAAGAAGCTCACCCTACCGTACGTCTGCCAAAGGCCTTTACCTCTGCTCCTCTTCCACGCCTCCGGGCGGGGGTGTACACGGCATGTGCGGTTACCATGCCGCCAAAAGGGCACTGAAAGACCTTTTTTCCATTAGCATTTAAACACACAAAAACGCCAATGTCAACAAACAAAAAACTAAGCATTCATGAAGACTGGGTAGTCGTTATCCTGGGTGCAGTCACCATTCTTTTATCCCTATCCGGACTTATATTAAGTGTGCCCCAGTTCAACTGGGAAAACGCCGGTGAGCTGTATTCTTCTGTGCTCACAGCCAGTAATCTCGGCTATATCGGACTGCAGTTCATCTTTGTGATCATCATTGCCGCATTGGGCGCATTTTTAACCGGAAGATCAGTTAAAAGCGCAGTGTTAGCATTTCCAGCTCTATATATGCTGACTATCATTGCGCTCATACTGGCCGGCAACGGTCAGGTAAAGGCTTTAAACCTGGAAGCGGTGATCTTCAGCCTGGCCATTGGATTAACGATCAGCAATTTTTTCCGTTTACCGGAATGGTTCAAATCGGCGCTGTCGACCGAGTTGTTTGTGAAGATCGGGCTGGTATTGCTGGGTACGGGTGTCATCTTTTCTGATGTCCTTAAAGCCGGTTCATTGGGATTGATACAGGCACTGGCAGTTGTGCTTTCGGTGTGGTATTTTGCTTTCTGGCTGTGTAAAAAACTGAAGATCGACGAGGAGCTGACCATGATGATCTCCAGTGCGGTTTCTATTTGCGGGGTATCGGCAGCAATTGCCGCTTCGGGTGCCATTAAAGGCGATTCAAAAAAACTATCGTATGTCATTTCTATGGTACTCATCACGGCCATCCCGATGATGATCTTCATGCCTTATATTGCCGAATACTTCCATTTTCCGCAAGCCGTGACCGGCGCATGGCTGGGCGGCAGTATTGATACCACCGGAGCAGTTGTGGCCTCGGGCAGCCTGGTTGGCGAAAAAGCTTTGGAGATCAGTACGATCGTTAAATTTTCTCAGAATGTACTGCTGGGGATTGCGGCCTTCGCGATCTCGGTATACTGGACCTATACGCAAAATCCTGCAGGAAAGGATAAAGCTGCAAAGCCTACGCTTAAGGTCATCTGGGAGCGCTTCCCTAAATTTGTAATTGGCTTTGTTGCGGCTTCGCTGTTGTTCTCGTTCTTTATTCCCGCAGAGGTAACTCGCGAAGTCAAAAGCAGCTTAAAGAACTTACAAGGCCTTTGGTTTGCACTGGCATTTACCAGCATCGGACTGGAAACGAACTTTGCCGATCTGTTTGGCAGAAACAGCAAGAAGCCCTTTTATGCTTTTTTAATTGCACAGGGCTTTAATGTCATTGTGACGCTTATCATTGCGTTTTTACTTTTTGGATCATAATGAGATAGAGATAAAAGCCTCAACACCTATACCACCGATATCTCCTTCTCTTTGCTATCTCCCCCCACCCCAATAGATTCTTTGCCAAATAATTTTCTGTATTGGGCCTGGATGGGACTTGGTGGGATTGAAAAAGTTTAGCAGTAAAAGTATTACATTTCGGAAATCACCACAGTACACCTGTCCAACCACATTTTATTCCGTCAAATTCAATATATCAGCGAATTCGCTTGAATTACAGTTTAACGATGTATCACGATAATGATTACCGTAGTTTTGCCAGCATCATTCAATGCAAATATGCCGGAGGAAACAACTACAGCTGTTCAGTCAAAACAAAAAACGAAAGCCAGAAGGCAACCACGCCGAAGGGATGATTTCTTATGGAAGGCCATATTTGAGGATATATCTGAAGACTTCCTTAGGTTCTTCTTTCCAGATGCTGATACACTGTTTGATATGAACAAGAAATGTGAGTACCTGGACAAAGAATTTGATCACTTTTTTCCTCAGGAAGAAGATGGTTCGGGGGGCGTACGCTATGTTGATAAGTTGATTAAGGTGTTTTTGAAAGATGGGGGTGAGAAATGGATTTCGATACATATAGAGGTCCAAAATCAAAAAGGTAAAGAAGATTTTAGTGCCCGGATGTTCCGCTATTGGTACCTAATGAAAAATAAATACAATGTATCTATAACGGCACTAGCCATCATAACAGGCAGTAATAGAAATTTTAGGCCTAAGCCTTATGTGGAGGAATATTTAGGCACCAGGCTTATTTACGAATACAATGTTTACAAAATACTGGATCAGCACGAGACTTCACTAAGGGCAAATCCCAATCCCTTTGCAGTGGTGATATTGGTAGCACTATCGGCCATCAAACGTAAAAATGTAGATGATCTGGATTTAAAAGCGATTAAACACGATCTCAATCTTGAACTGACCAGGAGAAACATTGATGATGCTAAACATAAAGGCATCATGAATTTTATTAAATATTATGTAAAGTTTAAAAACCCTAAAATGATGATTACATTTGAGACAGAAATTGAACAACTAATAGGAAAAACTATACCTATGGGTACTGAAGAATATCTACTACAGAAACGGGAAGCTGAAGGAATTCAAAAGGGAATTCAAAAAGGAATTCAGAAAGGTGAAGCCATTGGCCGCCACGACGAGGCGTTAGAAATTGCCCGTGAAATGC
>CBFGNP010000096.1:0-9767 GCA_965650095.1 uncultured Pedobacter sp.
GGTCGAAGCCGGAGTACAGCTTCTTCATGTCGTCGAGCGTGGCGATGTTGACGCCAGAGTTGCCGATCTTGCCGTAGATGTCCGGGCGCTCGGCCGGGTTTCCTTTAAGATGTCCTGGTACAAATCCACAACATCCTTTGCTTCATGATCAAAGAAATCAAGTTTTAAGCCCCCAATGCCAAGATCATGGCAACGTTTAAAAAAGGCATGTCTTTTGGCTTCATCCCATAAATTTTTGGAATGTTCCCAAAGCCATATCTCTACGCCTTTTTGTTTGGAATAACTGACCAGGTCTTTCAGGTCTTCATTGCTCCATTTGCGCCAGAAGCCTTCCAGGATATTGTGTTTAAAGCCCAGTTCGGCTGCCATTTTGGAAAATTCCTTCATGTTGGCCACCGTGCTTTCGCCACCATCATCGAGGTATTTCCAGACCGCAGGGCCTGGCTTTATCCATTCCGTTTTGATCCCCTTTGGGAATATATTTTTATCGGGTGGCAGACAAAGGTTGTGAACCATATCGTTGTTTACCAATGCGCTTAAATCGGAGGCAATCATCACTACCCGCCAAGGGGTGCTGATGGTACCGGTTATAGCCGCCGGCCTGGACAACTTCAGGGTGTCGGCCGGGCTGTAGCGCAGCTTGTAAGGGTAAGAAGTTGGCTGGTTTTGCGGTAACCTCAATACCATTCCCCTATTCCCGTCTGTTTGCAGGGCCATGCCACCATAATTTTTGAGATCGGCCTCGGTAATGGCCAGGTAAAGTTTATCTTCCGGTAATTGGAAGGTTACGGAAGGGGCAGCCCATTCGCCGGCTTTTACCGTATCCATTCCCTTCTTTTCATATAGCCCTTCGTAATGCATGTAAAGATCATGGTACCAGGCTGTGCTGCCTGCAGGCAATTCAAATATAGTAGCCTCATCTACAACGCGTTGCCGATCTTCTTTTCCTGGCACTACTAAGCGGAATGCTGCACCCTCGTCAAAAACGCGGACATCCAGGACATAAGCTAAACTTCCTTTTGTAACTACAATTTTTGCCCCCTTATAATGATTACGGGCAGTTGAGTGTACCCCATACCATGGATATTGTTCATCCAGCTGGTACAGTTCGGCTTTGCCAAGAGTCACGCCCTCGGTAATACCGGTACCATCAACTGACATGCGAATGGCTGAGGGTTCGATGACTGTTTTGCCCCTACCTGAAATAGAATAGTTTAGTGTGTTGTTTTTTACGGAAAGCGTAAATGATATTTTCTGATCAGGGCTTTGAATAAGAATCTTATCCTGCGAAAATGCTTTCGCCGCTACCAATAGCAGCAGCGAAAGCAGAAGTTTTATAGGATGCATAGGATAAGCGTTAAAACCCGGTGTTTTGTGTCCAGATTCCCCTCATAACATCCATTTGTCCAAGTGGGATCGGGAAGAAATAAGATTTGAATTTCCGCTTCGTACCCTTAGCGTCATAGGCTACCTGAGGTATAATCTGATCGGCAATTTTCCATCTGATGAGGTCATTGTAGCGTAAGCCTTCGAAGGCGAGTTCTACCCTGCGTTCATTCCTGATGATTTCTCTGGTCAGCACAAGTTTTGCGGGCATGTTAACCCCTGGTCTGGCCCTTACATCATTTAGTGCTTTTAGTGCGCGGAGATCAGTCCCCTGACCACTTTCAAACATTGCCTCAGCGTACATGAGCAACAAATCTGCATAGCGGATCTTTACCATGTGCTGATCGCTTAAGGTTGCACCCGATGCATTATTGATAGCAGGGTTAACCCATTTTTTAAAAGCCATACCGGTATAGGGAATTTGACCTTCGGCGGTACTGCCCACTTGCTTGAATCCTCCAGGATTGTATGCCCATGGATCTCCTGCCTCAAAAATGGTCATTTTTCTGCGCGGGTCATTTGGTTCGTAAGCATTTCTGAGTTCAACTGTAGGAAATACCGACATTCTGCCCCCAATTACCTGGTCTAATGAGTGGTAATCATCGGGTGCCCTGAATTGTACTGACAACATGATTTCCTTGTTATTTAACTGATTGCCAAAGAAGATTCCGGCATAGTTCGCCGACAGTTGGAATGGATTTGCAGGGTCACCAATTAAGGTCCAGGCGGCATCAGCTGCTTCGCCAAAACGGTCATTATTTAGCAGCACCCTAGTTTTTAAAGCAATTGCTGTACCTTTAACCGCGTGTCCGTCAGTGTAAGCAAGCTGAGGCAAATTAGCAATGGCATAATCCAGGTCCTTAAGGATTTGAGTAACTACATCGGCTTTTGGTGATCTTGGTGTATTCGAATAATCACCCCCAAGTTCCGCAGGCAGTAAAATGATAGGCAATGCACCATATAGCTGGGTAAGTTCGTTGTAGTAGTATGCTCTTAAGAATAAGGCTTCAGCCTTCAGCTTTTTGTTGGTAGCCTCTGCCATATTTGGCACGCGGTCCACATTGGCGAGGAAATAATTGCAGGAGGCGATACCCTGGAATCCAAAGGTAAATGTTTTGCTGACGATCCCGGTGGTTGCAGAATTGTGATCCCCCCGCATTACAATATCAAAAGCTTCGTAGTTAGAGGTATTTGAAGCGTTATCAGAAAGCGCTTCCCAATACAAAAAATTTCCACTCTGACTCTTTCCATTGGAAAAAATGGGCTCTTTAAGTTTGGCATAGCAGGCAACTAAAGCCTTATTGGCTTCTCCTTCTGTTCTCCAATAATTTTCTGCATTGGGATTGGAAAGCGGATCTTTGTCGAGCGTCTTTTTACATGATGTAACAAAAACTGCCGACATCACCAATATTCCTATTTTTATGAATGTTTTCATCGTATACGCGTTTAAAGGGTGACCTTAAGTCCGAATGAATAAATTTTAGCTTGGGGATAAATGGCAGCCCTACCGCTGGCAGCTGCCCGCTCCGGATCACTTCCATCAAAGAAATTGGTGAAAGTAAGCAGGTTATCGCCGGACACATACAATCTTAGACCTTGTATTTTGGCTTTATTGAGCAGCTTTGCTGGAAAGTTATAGCCAAGCTGTAGGTTTTTCAACCTGAGGTAAGATGCATCTTGTAACCACCAGTCGGAAACCTGGGTATTCGGGCCATAATTTTCATTAAAAATATGAGGTATAGTATTGGAAGTACCTTCGCCATCCCAGGCGTCTCTCCAGAAGGTTGGCGGAGGGCCGGCCTGTCTGAATGGCGCAATACCCCATTCCTTCACATAAATTTTACGACCTTGTACACCTTGCAAAAAGAAGCTCAGGTCGAAGTTTTTATAATCTGCGTTGAAACTTAAACCATAATTAAATTTTGGGAACGCACCGTCTACAATTACACGGTCATCAGTCGAAATTTTACCATCAGGAACACCGTTCGGTCCGCTGACATCCCTGTATTTCATGTCGCCAGGTTTTGGCTTGACAATTGGGGTTGGCCCATTGTCGATCTCCGCCTGATTTTGGTAAATACCATCGAAAACATACATATAGTAAGAATTATACGGTAGGCCTTCCTGTGTAATGGTGCCGCCACCGCTATTGATTTCGCGGGCACCAAATTTTACCACTTCATTTTTGTAGGTCTCAAAATTTCCCTGTACTTTATAGTGGAAGTCGTTTACTTTACCTTCGTACCCTAACAGAAATTCAACACCAGTGTTTTTCATTTCTCCGCCATTTACAGTTGGTCCGGCAAGTCCGATAAAGTCGGGTACCTGAAGTTCCCTCAAAATATCTGTTGTTGCTTTTGTATACCAGTCTACCGATCCAAACAGGCTTGATTTAAAAAGACTGAAATCAAGCCCAAGATTGGTAACTGTTGTGGTTTCCCATTTCACATTCCGGTTGATCAGGTCGGTTTGGGTTACTCCCTGCTGCAGACTGCCGCCAATAAAATACAGGTATGGATTTAATACAGATTGATACGGGTAAGGCATAGACTCGCCAAGCAATGTTCTGTTCACGTTCTGGTTACCCACCTGTCCCCATGAAACCCGGGCTTTTAAGTTGTCCAACCAAGTTACATCCTTCAGGAAATTTTCCTGGTTGATCCTCCATCCTGCAGATGCCGAAGGGAAAAAGCCCCATTTATTTCCTGTGGGGAACCGAGATGAACCGTCATACCGGAAATTCATCTCTAAAAGATATTTTTCTTTATAATCGTAGTTTAGCCTTCCAAAAAGTGACTGCAATGCCCATTCGTAGCTAAAACCATCTACAGTTTGTCCACCCGGTTCGAAAATACTTGGGTCCAGCAGGTCATCGGAAGGTGCATTTCTTTTGAAACCCTGTAAACGATCGTACTTGAAAGTTTCCTGGCTTAGACCAAGCAGGGCTCCCAGGTTATGGTCTTCTGCAATTTTTTTGGTGTAATTCAGCGTTCCGAATACTGTATACTGTACGTCCTTGTCATCGCGAACCGTTAAATTGTTCTCACCAACTGTACCATTCCACTGGGTATTGTAATTGTACAATCCGGAAGTGGCATCGGGCAAGAACATATATCCCGGAATACCGACAACATGAACTTTGGTTTCTCTTTCATTGTATTTAACAGCACCCTTGATCTCACCTTTCAATCCAGGAAGAATGTCTACGTTTAAATAAGCAGAAGCCAGCGCATAATGGTTGTTCAGGTATCTACCCCCATTTTCGGCTGTTGCAACGGGATTTTTATTGCCACCTTCAAAGATGAAGGCTTTTGCAGCATATCTACCGCTTCCGTCGGGCAGTTTTGGGGTAAAGGTTGGATGTGCCGCCAGTGCACTCAGAATCTGATCTTCGGTTGAATTGCCATCGAAGTTATTGTTCAAAGCTGTTTCATTCCGTTTTCCTTTTGAAAAAGAGATATTGGTCCCAAAGGTAACCCTTTTGTTCAGCTCCGTTTTAAAGTTAAACTGAGCATCATAACGTTTGTAGCCCGTGGCAATAAGGATACCATCCTGATCCAGGTATCCGGCACCAAAATTATAGGTAGTTCCCTCTTTACCGCCATTTACACTCAGGTAATGCTGTTGCATCGGGGCAGTGCGGAAGATGGCATCCATCCAGTCGTAGCTCGGATACTGTGCCGGATTGGTTAATGCGCCCTGGCGATAAGCCTCTATATCTTCAGGTTTATAAGTCTGGTTGGCACTGGTTCCTGTATGATCTATAGCTTTATTTAGCAATTCCATGAATTCTACAGAATTGGTGATTCTGTCATATATAGAGGTAGCGCGCTGACTGCCAAAATTGTAACTATAATCAATGTTTAACCTGCCCGCTTTACCTGCCTTGGTAGTCACAAGGATAACGCCATTGGCTGCTCTTGAACCATAAATTGCTGCTGATGCAGCATCTTTCAATACCGAAATGCTTTCGATCTGATTGGGGTTAACATTGTTTAAATTCCCTTCGATTCCGTCAATTAAGATCAATGGATCATTAGAGGCCTTACTAAAGGTACCCATACCACGGATTTGTATACTTGCACTTTCTGCACCCGGCTGACCGGAATTCTGTGTAACCTGTACTCCCGGCATTCTGCCCTGCAACAATGAAGTTGTATTTGGTGCCTGCCTGGTGGTTAACTCCGTACCAGAAACATTGCTGACGGCGCCGGTTAAATTCACTTTCTTTTGCGTACCATAACCTACCACCACAATTTCAGAAAGCGCGCTGCTCTCTTCTTTTAGAACGACATTGATAGATGTTCTGTTATTTACGGGAATCTCCTGCTGAGCGAAGCCGATAAAGCTGAACACAAGCGTTCCCGCTCCATCTGGCAGTGTTAAAACATAGCTACCATTAGCGTCGGTCATCGTTCCGATATTACTTCCCTTGAGTTTTATACTGACACCTGGCAGTGCTCCACCCTTTTCATCAGTCACTTTTCCTTTCAGTTCTATCTTCTGAAGGAAATCACTTTTGTATAATATAGAAACCGGATTTCTTTCCTTAATGATCACGGTTTTGTCCTTGAACATATAAGTAAAAGGCTGATCCTCAAAACAACGTTTCAAAACGTCGTCAAGGGTTTCATTATACACCGAAATGTCTACTTTTTTCGCTTTCCGGATATCTTCCAGATTGTAAAAGAAGTCATAACCACTTTGTTTACGGATTTCTTTGAATAATTGTTGCAGACTGACATTCTTTTTTGACAGTGTAATGCGTTGCGCCTTACTGGCCTGCGCAAACTGTAAAAAGGCTGTGATCAGCAAAATTGCAGTAAATTTCATGATTAACAGAAATTTATGTACAAAGCCCCGCGGCTTACATACAGATTGTTTGTAAAAGTTCATACATTTGATTAGTTGGGGTTTAACGAAAATTTAACTGTTGAAGGGTAATCCCAGCCATTTTTTTTAACCGGGAGTGGTTCCACGCACTTCCGGTTTTTTTTTCAGCTTCAGTCCTTGTAGGAAGAAAAGCTGATTCAGGCCTTATTTACCTCATATCAGGGTATTGATTGTGTTGTGTGTTCTTTTTTCATGCTGTTTATTTTTGGTTAGTATTTGCTTAATTATTCGGTATTGGGTAACACGGTGATTCGCCGGCCTTCTACAACAAAATGTATTTTGCCTGTTGATTCCATAATCCCTAATACTGATGATATATTTTTTGAGCGCGAGATCACTCCTCCGAACTTCACCTTTTCAAATTCTCCTTTATAGGAAACCTCCACGTCGTACCATCTGGCCACTTTTCTCATGATGCTCTTGAGGTCGTCCCCATCGAAAATAAAATCCCCCTGTTTCCAGGCAATAATGGTTTCTGTATCCACTTCCTTAACGTTTATACCATCGGAAGCCAACTGGCTCTGCTCACCAGGTTTTAACACTACACCTCCGGGAGATGCAGAAGCATTGGTACCTGCAGCACGAACCACACGAACGCGGCCTTCTAAAAGGGTAGTTTTTATACTGCTTTCGTCCTGATAACTATTGATGTTAAAATGTGTTCCCAACACCTCCACTTCCTGCATACCGCTCTTCACAATAAAGGGTATCCGGTGTGCCGACTGACCAGCTGATGCCTGATCCATACGGAGCTGCTTGGCAACTTCAAAGTAACCTTCGCCAGTCAATTCTACTGTCCGCGTATTTCCACTAAATTTTGTTGGGTAGCGCAGTGATGAGGCTGCATTGAGCCAGACTTTCGTGCCGTCAGGCAAGTTGACCTGATACTTGCCTCCCTTAGGGGTTTCTATGGTGTTGTATGATCGTTGGTCTTTTTTGCCTTCGCTATCCGAACTGGCGACGGTATAAACCAGCTGTCCATCTGCAGTTTTATTAATCACCAGTCCTTTCTGTTTAACAAGCTCACCGTTAGCCGCATCGGTCAGCGAAATTCTTCTTCCATCTGCAAGTGTCAGATAGGCTTTGTTACCTCCTGGGCTGATATCACGTTTTTTTGAAAGCCCGATAAGCGGCTCTGGCTTGCCCGGTTTGTTGAAATAGAGTATACCAATTGAACCAATGATAAAGACAACGGCTGCCCAGGCAACTACCTTAGTCAGGCGGTTATTGATGAAAACCGTTTGAAGCAGCCCAGTCTTGCGGACCGACAAAGCAGTCCAGACTTCGTCTTTTGTTCTTTCAATCAGCGCCTGCGAGGGTGCTTCTTTTCGAGACTGCAGTTCCAGGTACCAGCTTTCTACAATTGCTCTTTCTTTATCAGAGCATTTGCCTGCCTTATATTTTTCCAAAAGTTCTCCCGGATCATTATGCATACAATATATTTGGTATTTATACTATAATAACAGGGAACCCCGGGGGGATAGGGTACTTATTTTTTAAAAAAAATAAAATACCTGGTGCAATTGGTATGCAGGCGACTATAAAAGATTGAAAAATAAAAAAAGATAAGCAAGAAGGCTCAACCTGGGTCGAAGTATGCGCAGTGCTTTTTTCACATGCATACGTACGGTCTGTTCAGATATCTGCAGTTTAACAGCGATTTGTTTATACGAAAGATAATCGTTCCTGCTCATTTCGAATATCTCCCTCATTTTGGTTGGCAGAGCGGAGATTTCACGCTCAATCATCATCCGCATTTCGCGCTCTCTGACCTGGTAATCTGCGAGGTAAGTATCGCAGTCTATAAATCCCCGCAGCGAATTGATGTATTTATGTTCCACTTCGTAATGCGAAATACGGTTTATGATACGGTTTCTGATGGCCGAATATAAATAAGCCGACAAGTTATTTTCGAAGGAGATGCTTTCCCGACGCGTCCACAGGATTTCAAACAGCTCCTGAACCACATCCTTCGCTTCATCTTCGTCTTTCAGCAACTTACAGCCATGAACAAATAACAAACCATAAAAGCGGTCAAAAATGGCAGTATATGCCACGCGATCGCCTTTTTTAAGGAGACCGGCCAATTCTTCGTCGCTTAATTGGTTATATAACAACATAAAAACTTGATATTAATCAATGACAACAGGTCCCGGAAATGCGCCGGAAACCTGCTGCTCCCTCTTGACAGCAGATAATTTGCACACGTAATTAGCAATGCAACTCAAATATAGCTAATTTAAGCCTTTTGTTCCGCTACGCAATTGGCATTTCATTAAATAATATTTGCATGTTTGGTTTGCTTCAGCATAGATAACCACCAAAATAAATCCTACATTTAATGTTACATCCCCCTGATCATCAAGGAGAAATAACTGTAAAGATTGTAGTGGCGTACGAGTAGGTGGATGCGACGGGATGTCGGTACCTTGGGTGCATGGATGTAACATATCAATTACTTAAAAGCCCTGAGTCTTGTATGTCGTACTTTTACAGCACACACGACACAAATGAACTTTTTTACTAAATCAGCATTTATATCCCTGCTCTTTGCAGGAATGTTTTTGTGCAGCAAGGCACAAAACCGTACCGTGAAAGGCACGATACTCGATAATGAGGGGCTTCCTCTGCCTGGAGCGGTGGTAAGGATCAAATGGCCGGCAGATAGTTTGGCGGCCTCTACCAACCCCGATGGGACATTTACGATCAGTAAGGTAAAAGCCAGGGAATTTACACTTTCAGCCGCCTATATCGGTTTCGAAATCTTCCGTAAGGCTTATAAAATCGAAAAGGGAAACACGCTCATAGTTGATCCGATTAAGCTGGAGCCGATGTCTAATACGCTGGAGCAGGTGACTATCTCCGGTGTTCCTCCGGTGAAAGTCACCGAAGATACGGTTAGTTTTAATGCGGCTTCCTTTCCTGTTCGGGACGGTGATGCGGTGGAAGACATCTTAAAGAAACTACCTGGAATTGAAGTAGATAAGGACGGAAACGTAAGCAACCAGGGGACGCCGATAACCAAGATCAGGGTCAATGGAAAGGACTTCTTCGGTACAGATGTGGCAACAGCCATTAGCAACCTGCCGGCAGACATCATCAAGAACCTCCAATTTATAGACGATTATGGCGACGAGGCCAAGTTGACCGGAATAAAAACCGGAGAACCGGAGAAAGTGCTCAATCTGACGATCGAAGAAGATAAAAAGAAAGGATATTTTACCCGGGCACAGGGCGGCCTGGGAGATAGTGAACGGTACAATACCAGTTTGCGTGCCAATAGCATGAGGGGCGAACGCCAATTGGCTTTTGATGGAACGGTGAACAATGCCAGTACCCGGGGCAATGGCGGCGACGGCATCACAACCAGGAATGCAGTGGGTATGAATTATCGGAATGCCTGGGGAGAGAAATTGTCGACCGATGCCAGCTATAGTTTTAACAATAGCAAGAACAATACCATAGCCTCGAGCTATACGCAGAACTTC
>CBFGNP010000097.1:0-9750 GCA_965650095.1 uncultured Pedobacter sp.
TGGAGTTGTTGTGGGCGACTACAGGGTAATATGTCGCTCCATGTTTGTTGACCCGGCCAGCGGAATTCTGTATTTATCAACCGCTGAAGGAGATATCCTAACCTATAAACCAGGTGAAGCTTCTTTTTCAAAGCTGGAAGACATAGACCTGAAGCTCGACTATTTTGGTAGTTACGATCCCACCCGACCAGGCAGCATGGGTTATAACTGGCGCAAAATATTCTGGTACCAGCCCCACCAGACCGCGTATGGCGTTCATGGCAATTCGGGTTACCTTTTCAAGTTCGATCCCCGTAAAAGAACCATGGAGATCGTAGATAGAATTACCTCGGTACCTTCGCAAAAAAGCGGCATGTTCGATCAGTTCAGTTACGGTTACCTGGGCTTTCAGCTGGGACCCGATGGAAAAACCATCTATTACCTTACCGGTGGCCCCATTTACGTCGATGGTAAACGCCTGAAAGGCAGGGATGCAATTGCCAAAGGTGCCGCCAAAGGACTGGAGAACCTACATCTGGTCACTTACGATCTTTCCGAGGGAAAGTATACAGATCATGGTGCCATTTTTTATAGTGACGGCAGCAGACCGACCTATGTCAATTCCATCACCATTGACGTTGATGGAAATGTGTATGCCCTGGCCCGTTTTATGCATAATGGCAATGAAATCCAGGATCTGATAAAAATCCCCAATCCCTTTAACACACAAACTAAAAATAGCTAAGTAATGAAAATCTCTAACTTCACCAGAAACCTGCTGTTGGTAGCCATATTGGCCATACTGTTCAGCTCATGTGCCAAAAAGAAGAAATACGAGGACTCGCGTACGCCTGAAGAATCCATCGAGACCTTCGACATACTGCAAGGCTTTAAAGCAGAAGTATTTGCTGCAGAACCACAAGTGACGGATCCTGTGGAGCTTACATTTGACGAAGATGGCAACTCCTATGTGATAGAAATGGGTGATTATCCCTATAAAGCGGTGCGAGGACAAGGCAAGGGTGTCATTCGTAAATTGATCGATAAAAATGGCGATGGTAAAATTGACACTTCTGTAGTTTTTGCCGATAAGCTGGAAAGCGGAACCAGTATATTGCCATGGGAAGGTGGGTTGCTGGTGACAGCAGCGCCAGAGTTATTGTTCCTTAAAGATACGACCGGCGATAACCGCGCCGATATCCGGGAAGTACTCTTTACCGGTTTCTTCCAGGACAATTCTGAAGCCCAGATCACCAGCATGAGGTATGGGGTAGACAATTGGATCTATGCGAATAACGGGGGCCAGGCAGGGGAGATTACCTTTACCCGCAAACCCAATGTACCCGCATTGCAGATCAAAGGCGGTGATTTCAGATTCCGGCTGGACAAAGGACTGTTTGAAGTGGAGTCTGGTGCGGGACAATATGGTATGGATATGGATGATCTCGGCCATCGGTTTTATACCAACAATTCAAGGCACATCTCCAATTCTCCTATTGCTGCCAGATACCTTAAGAGGCACAATCACATGAACTTTAAATCGGTGGTAAACATCTATGCCGCTGAACCGATTATGTATCAGGCAACGCCTGCTCCCTGGTGGCGTGCAGAACGAACAAAGGGACGTAATGCGAATTTTGAGAAAGAAAAACTGGATAGGAAAGAATATGCAGAAGGCCGCTTCACCGGTGCTTCCGGAGGAACCATTTATGCGGGCGATGCCTATCCGAAGTCGTTTTATGGAACCCATTTTATAGGTGATGTAGCGGGAAGCTTAGTTCATCGGGATAGAATTGAGGTGGGCAATGAGGGGCCATTTTTTAGTGCAAAACGTAGTGCAGAGGAGGAAAAACGAGAATTTATCGCGGCTACAGATACCTGGTTCAGGCCGTGTAATTTTACCTTAGGCTATGATGGGAACCTGTACCTGGTTGATATGTACAGACAGCATATTGAAACCCCGGTTTCGATTCCCGATTCCTTAAAAATGGATATGGATTTTGACAGAGGAAATAAATTTGGCCGGATTTACCGCATCGTATCTACCGATGCAAAGCCGAAAAAGGCACTGCCTCCGCATATGACCCGCCAATTTACTCAGGAGCTGATCCCATACCTGGGCCATCCTAACCGATGGTGGCGCTTAAATGCACAGCGTGTAATCATACAGCGTAAAGATAAAGCGGCGATACCCGCATTAACAAAATTGTTTAATGAAGATAAAAACCCGATAACCAGGCTGCATGCACTATATACCCTCGAAGGGCTCAATGCCTTAAGTGCCGATCTGGTGGCTAAAGCATTAACGGACAGCAACGCAGGTTTAAGAGAGCATGGCGCCATCCTGGCCGAACGGTTTCCGCAGCTTGCCGGTCAACTCCTAAAAACCATCAACGATCCGGTAGGCTTAGTGGCACTACAAGGTACTCTGGGGGCAGGGCAGCTGCCGGCGAACCAGGTTGTACCTGCTTTTGCAAGCGTTATCGAAAAAAAATATGGAGATATGTGGTTTACCAATGCCGTACTCAGCTCCAACCCTGGTTCTTCTTTCGATCTGGTAAGTCAGCTCGCTCAGAACGGTAATTTTTTTAAGGGTGCAGATTCTGCCAAGCTTGCCTTTATGAAGAACATTTCTATCATCATCGGCTCCCGGAAATCAGTTCAGGAAGTTTCCAAGTTATTGGAGTTCCTGTCCTCACCGACATTGAAAGCAGAAGGTAAATGGGCAGAAACCGGATTGAAGGGCTTGGCTATGGGACTCAAAAAGTCTAAAAATAAAACAGCTGCTCCAGCGCTCATCAATGCTGTCAGGAAGTTCGAAAATGCCAGTCCGGAAGAAAACAAAAAAACTTACAAAGATATAACCGAGGCTTTGAAGCAAGGTTGATCACTTACTAAATACATAACATATGAAGACCCAAGATCATTCACGCAGACTGTTCCTGCAAAAATTTCTTTCAGCTGGATTGCTCGTTGTTGCCGGAGGGGCGGCACTGAGCAGTTGCAATGCTGATGGATCAAAGGAAAGCAGTGCAGGAAAAGATGCCACAGTTAAAGCCGGCACCGATACCTCAGCTACTGCCTCCTCAAGTGGTAAAGCCGATGATTTCAAATGTGGCGATTACTCTGCTGTGAGCAAAGAAGAACTGGCCAAGCGTAAAAAGCTGGGTTATGAGGAGAAGGCCTCCGACCCCGAACGGGAGTGCATCGGTTGCAACCTGTTTATTCCCAAAGGAGAAGAAAAGGAATGCGGTGGCTGCATTCTTTTTAAAGGACCTGTAAATAAGGGCGGTTCCTGCACTTATTGGGTAGAGCAGGTTTCTTAATATCTAAAACGCAGATTAATGCTTCAAAACCAATATAAAATCATTAACGGAAGGATCATTACACCCTACCGGATAATTGAAAACGGCACACTATTAATCACCGGAGATAAAATAACCGGCATCAGTGAACAGGATATAACCGATTCAGGTGCTATCGAAATTGATGCAAAGGGTAATTATGTATCCCCGGGGTTTATAGACATACATATTCACGGTGGTGGGGGGCATGATTTTATGGACGGCACTGGGACTGCCTTCCTTAAAATTGCAGAAACCCATGCCAGGTTCGGTACCACATCCATGGTGCCAACTACGCTGACCAGTACCAGGGAAGAATTGCTGAACACGCTGGATATTTATAAGCAAGCTCATGACAAGAACAGTATGGGCGCACAATTTCTGGGGATGCACCTCGAAGGCCCGTACTTCTCGCCAGCACAACGCGGGGCCCAGGATGCGAGGTTCATCCGCAACCCTGATCCTGATGAGTATAAGGCCATCATTGCGTATTCTGATGTTATCAGGCGCTGGAGCGCCGCACCTGAGCTACCCGGATCCATCGCCTTCGGCAGGTATTTAAAAAGTAAAGGCATTATTGCAGCAATGGCACATACCGATGCCATATACGAAGAAGCGCTTGTGGCATTTGAAAATGGTTATACGCTGGCTACGCACTTGTATTCTTGTATGTCGGGCGTTACCCGCCGCAATGCTTACCGTTATGCCGGTGTTATAGAAAGCGCCTACCTGATTGACGGCATGGATGTCGAGATCATAGCCGATGGCATACACCTGCCTCCGGCCTTATTGCAGCTGGTATATAAAATAAAAGGCGCCGGAAAAACAGCCTTGATTACTGATGCCATGCGTGGCGCCGGAATGCCGCCCGGTGAAAGCATACTGGGAAACATCTCAACCGGGATGAAAGTCATTGTAGAAGATGGGGTAGCAAAATTGCCGGATAGAAGCGCCTTTGCGGGCAGTGTGGCCACAACGGACAGACTGGTGCGTAATATGATGAATTTAGGACAGGCTCCGCTTCCGGAAGTGATACAGATGATGAGCCATACGCCTGCAAAAATTATGGGTGTTGCCGACAAAACCGGCACTTTGATCGAAGGAAAACAAGCTGATGTGGTTATTTTTGACGATAACATCCAAATACAGACGACTATTGTAAATGGGAATGTGGTTTATCAGCAATAAAAAAAGCCCGTACTAGAACGGGCTTTTAAAGTCTTTAAAATTATCCAGCACCTGATCCTTGTCGGAAAGTAAGAACATGGATTTCGGCATACATTCTTCCCATTGAATATCCAGGTCCGGGTCATTCCACATCACGCCGATCTCGGAATTTTTATCATAATAATTACTCACTTTGTAAGTGAAAATGGTTTGATCTTCGAGTGTTAAAAAGCCGTGCAGGAAGCCTGGGGGCACCCAAAGCTGTTTATGATTTTCAGCACTGAGTTCAATGTCAAAATGCTGACCATAAGTAGGGGAAGCCTTTCTGATGTCTACAGCAACATCTAAAACCGCTCCTTGTAGCACACGTACCAGTTTGCCTTGTTCAAAAGGCTGGCTTTGTGCATGAAGACCACGCAGTGCTCCTTTTTGGGAAAAGGACTGGTTATCCTGCACAAAGTTCACATCAATGCCTGCTTCAGCAAACAATTTGGCATTATAGCTCTCATAAAAATAACCACGGTTGTCTTTCCATACCTTAGGCTCAATAATTAAAAGTCCTTCTATTGGGGTTTGAGTAATTTGCATATTTATTTAGGCGATATATTCCATTAATGTACGAAAAGTAACAAGTTTGTTTTCAAAGATTTTAGTGTCCTCCGCCTGTAAGGAAGGCGCAAAATTCTCCTGATAATCCATGTAGTCTGCCATGTGTTCAACAACATACTGGGCGCAGTAGGTTACACCTTCATTTGGGGAATCAAGCACCCTTAGCAGGCGATGAGACACAAACTTTCCCGTTGCCATCACATTCGGGATATGTACATCCTCCATCCATTTCAGCCAGCTATCAGCCGCTGCATCATCAATTATTGTGGTTACATTATATAATAGCATGTCGCAAAGATAATATTAAGTGCCAATATTATCGCCGCGAAGTTTACGGAAACGCTTACGGGCTTCGGTGGTAAACATGCTGCCCGGATAATCGTTAATTAATTTTTGATAGAGACTTTTGGCCAGCACAATATCCTTCAGGTTCTTTTCATAAAGGTCAGCCAGTGTGAACAAGGCATCATCAGCCCAGATACTACTGGTTTGCTGTTCCGTAAGTGTCTTCAGCGCTTTTATAGCATTGCTGATGTCATTGTTTTTAATGTAAATTTTCGATTTAGCCATCAGGATGTCGTCAATGAGGCTGTTATTCGGAAACGCAATGGCTATGCTGTCGAATTTGGCCAATGCTGGCAAAGGGAGATTCCTGAACTGCAGCATTTCTGCATCAGCATACATTTTCAGTGCATTACTGTCTACTGTTGATTGCAGGTTGTCTGATATCAGCAAACTGAGGTTTAGCGCATCGTTGGCAATTAACTGCGAGGTAGCCGCTTTCAATACATCGGCCTGTGATTTGGCATAAGCAAAGTTGCCCTGGAAAAAGGAAAGCCTGGCCGAGCGGTACCTGGCCTCATTACCTAAGTCCTGGTTTTCGAACTGCTTTGCTACCTGCTCGTAAATCAGAAAAGCTTCCCAGGGCTGTTTAGTCAGGATATAGATATCACCAAGATCCAGCTTAATCTGTCCGGTTTCCGTTACGGGGATACCAGGTACGCCGAGCATGTTTTCAAGTGCGGCTTCGGCTTTAGGGAGGTCGCCAAGATAATAAGCCTGCAGATTGGCTAGTTTCTTCAAGGCAAACATCGTTTGATAGGTTCTGCCATATTCATCAATGATGGCCTGATAGGCTGCTGCCAGCTCTGTTATTGCTTTTTTATCAACTTGTCCGGCAATAGCCATCTGGTATTTCGCATTGATCATTTCTACTTTTGCCGGCAGATAATAGGGATGTGCCTTACCCTTACTCAATAAGTATTCGTAAGCCTTGATCGCTACCGGATAGGCTTTATTCTCCAGAAAGGTATTGGCGGTATTAAACAGGGTGGATCCATCGTCTTTTATGCGCTTATCCTGTGCGATGAGCTGTTTTAAGACCATTTCATACTCCTGTTGCTGAAGGTATTGCCAGATCAGCAGCGTAGTGTAGATCTCTGTTTGCGGTTCTTTCTGTATCTTTTTTAACAGGGCGGATTGTAAGATCTGATAGTCTGCCTTATTCTCAAAGACGGTCGACAACACATTTTCTGCCTGTGGCAGCAGCTGAGGCATTTCCGGCAAGGCATTAAGATATTCCTGTACCAGCATATTTTTGTTTTTCTTGTAGCGGTAAATGCTCAGTAGCTCGTAGGTAAAAGGTTTGGTGTCATTAAGTATTTTCCGCCCCTGCAGAAAAGCAGATATGGCCAGATCGTAAGCCTGAAAGCTGTAAAAATAGTTGGCGATTTCCCTTATTTTAATTTCATCAGCGGGAAGATTACTAATTACCTGCAGGTATAATTTGCCGGCTGCTTCTGCTTGTCCTTTGTCCTGATAAACCCTGGCCAGCGCGATCCTATATTCGGGGTGTTTGGGGTTCTGTTTAATTAGCCTTTTAACCTGTTTTTCTGCCTCATCAAACTTTTTTAATTTCAGCAATGCGTTAAAATAAAGTTCGAAATAAGTGTCACTCTTTGTCTTGTTAAATAACTTCTCGAGGAGTACAGCAGCCTGCTGAAATTGTCCCTGGTGGTAGTACTGATAAGCCAGGGCTTCGTCTGTATTATCCTGAGCCAGGGAAAGCAGACTGATATAGCAAAATAGAAAGGTTAGGACTAGTTGTTTCATTCGGACGATCTTCGGATGTCTAAAATTAATGATTTAAAGCTTAATTTGAGCATGACAGGCTGATATAGTGTCGTTGCTTATTTCCGTTTTATATAATTTTCAATAACTTAAGGGCCGGGACTTCGTATGAAGAAATGAACCAAGCGTAACAATACGGTTTTAAAGTAACAATATTGGTGTAATGTCTGCTTGCAATGCTAGTGTTGTGTAGCTTTGTAAGCTAATAAGTGATAATGACAGGATTTAAAAGATATTTTTTTCTCATTTTGGCGCTCTTTGCCTTCGCTTGTCAGCGGCGGGCAGAACTCAGGACCATCCCTGTGAATGATTTCTTTAAATCACAGGATAAGTTAACTTACAGACTATCTCCGGATGGGAAGAACTTATCTTACCTTAGATTACAGGGGGAAGACAGGAATATTTATATAGAAAATATTGCAACAGGGGAAGGTAAAAATATTACCAGTTTTAAAGATAAAAATATTAGTTTTTATTGCTGGGTAAGCAATAACGAGCTGATTTACTATAAAGAAATTGACGCAGGCAGTAGCCAGTCTGATATATATATTGTAGATAAAGAAGGAAAGAATGAACGCCGGCTGATCAATAATGAAAAGAGCCGGTTAAAAATTCTGGAAGATCAGCTTATTGATGATAAATATCTGTTGGTTTCATCTAATAAACGGGATTCAACCGTTTTCGACGTTTACCGTTTAAATGTGCGCAACGGAGAGATGAAAATGGCTGCTAAAAATCCAGGCAACATTATAGATTGGAGAACAGACGCGGAGGGGAAACTGAGATTGGCCGTAAGCAGCGATGGGGTTAACACCACAGTTTTGTACAGATCGAGTGAAAGTCAACCCTTTAAGCGGGTATTGACGAGTAATTTCAAGGATACCTTTAAGCCCATCGCTTTCAGCCATAATAAACCTTATATCATTTATGCCATATCTGACATAAACAGGGATAAAGCTGCGCTGGTTGAAGTAGATTGCAATACCGGAAAGGAGCTAAGAAATCTGGTTTGTAACGATACCTTAAACATCACTGATGCACAGTATTCTGTGAAGCAGCAGAAAATCTCTTTTGTAGTGTATGAAACATGGAAAAAAGAGAAACATTTTCTGGATGATTCCGCGAAGCAGATCTATGGTGATCTGGATAAACTTTTACCTAAAACTGAAACGAGGATCTTTGATAAAGATGAGGCTGAAAATGTATTTATCTTACGGACGTTTACCGACAGAAATCCGGGGTCCTATTACCTGTATACCGCCAGTACCGGTAAACTAAGAAAGCTCAGTGATTTCAATGCTTCTATACATGAAAACGAAATGTGTGAAATGAAGCCGGTCCGGTATCAATCCAGAGATGGCTTAACCATCCATGGGTACCTTACCCTTCCGCTAAATAAGGTTCCGGAAAACCTTCCGGTAGTCGTGCTGCCACATGATGGTCCCGAAGGAAGGAACTTATGGGGTTATAATCCTGACGTTCAATTTTTGGCCAACAGGGGTTACGCTGTATTTCAGGTAAATTACCGGGGCTCTTCCGGATACGGGAAAACCTTTGCGGCTGCAGGATTTAAACAATGGGGCGGCAAAATTCAGGATGACATCGATGATGGGGTAAAGTGGCTGGTGAAACGTAAAATCGCGGATCCTAAAAGAATTGGTATGTATGGCACTGGTTTTGGAGGTTTTATTGCCTTAAGCAGTTTGTATTCAAGTCCCGGCGTCTACACCTGTGCCGCATCCAACTCGGGCGTGATTAACCTGTTCACTTACTTAAAATCAATTCCTCCCTACCAGAAACCAATTTTACAGATGTATTATGAAGTAATAGGAAACCCGCTGACTGGTATCGCTAAGATGCGGAGCGCATCGCCCTTGTTCCAGACAGACCGGATCAACGCCCCCGTATTTCTGGCGCAGGATATCAAGGATCCCAGCAACAATTCGGGCGAAGCCACCCAGTTTGTGAAGAATTTAAAAAAGCGAAATGTAAGTGTTACCTATCTGGAAAATGAAGGCAACATATTTGCTGGTAAAAATGAAGCGGGGAGAGGTAAGTTTTATAATTCCCTTGATGAATTTTTAGAATTTAACCTGAAAAGGAAGTAAATTCAATCCTATGGCTTCAGAGAAAAAAGACGGTTACCGTAAAAATTTTTCATTGATACTTACCTTCATCATCCTGATGTCTGTTTTGTTTCTGTTGTCATTGGGCCTGGCTTACAGGTTTAGCACCAAATACATAGAAAATGAGTTCGTCTCAGAAAAGGTAAATGTGCTTGAGCAAAGCATTAAGACGTATAACGACTTCTTTCAAAAGAAGCTTCCTGAAGTATCATTTTATAACGGATACCTTGATTCTGCAACTGCGGCTGCCTTTGTGGATACCGTTTTGCTGGAATATCCCTTCGTCTCAAAAGTGATTTTTTACGATTCGGAGGTGAGTAATACTCCTGTTAATGATGGCTTAAATATTGGTAAATTTTCATTCGGGCCTAAAAATATCTATCAGTTAGGCAGTA
>CBFGNP010000098.1:0-9709 GCA_965650095.1 uncultured Pedobacter sp.
CGATATTCAAAACGTATGTGAAGGTACCGGCGAAAAGAATGATCATCAGTACTAAAATTATGATCAATGCAGGGATTAAAAAAGCTTCCATACTAATTTTTTTATCAAAAATGATTAAAATCCCGGAAATTATCAAATTGTGTTTTTAGTACTTAATTGTTTGTCTGTGGACAGTTGGACTGATTTTGGCATCCCAGTATCAAATTAAAAATCCGCTTCTGATGGTTAAACAGTTGCTAATAGTCTACCTAAAAGCAATTTAAACACCCCATAAAATAAATTGGGAACGCTTTTTGATTGATAGTAGCGGGAAAACAATAATTATATAAAATGGGAACTTATATTGTATTGATCATTCCGATACTGATGATTAGCATGTTTGTGCAGTGGAGGTTTAGAAACAGATTTTCGAAATATGCCGAAATGCAGTTAAATTCAGGATTTTCGGGGAGAGAAGTGGCAGAGAAAATGTTGTACGACAACGGGATATTTGATGTGAAGGTAATGAGTACCGATAAGGCATTGTCGGATCATTATAATCCTGAGGACAAGACAGTAAACTTGAGTACAGATGTATATTATGGGCGCAGTGTAGCTGCTGCTGCTGTAGCGGCCCACGAATGTGGCCATGCGGTACAGCATGCCAGGGCATACCATTGGTTGCAGTTGCGGTCTAACATGGTACCTGTGGTCAGCATTACTTCAAATTTGCTGCAATGGGTATTGATTATAGGTGTGTTACTGATAGCCTTTACTTTTAACCCGGTAGTACTGGGTATTGGTGTGCTGGGGCTGGCTTTAATCACCGTTTTCAGCATTATTGTGCTGCCGGTAGAATTTGATGCGAGTAAAAGGGCATTGGTGTGGTTAAAAAACAATAAGGAAGTGCTGTATACTTCAGAAGAACATCTGCAGGCCAAAGATGCGCTTTGGTGGGCGGCTATGACTTATGTTGTGGCTGCATTGGGTGCCCTGGCAAATCTGTTCTATTATACTTCCATTCTGTTGGGAAGGAACAAATAGATTAATTTAAACGGTAAGGGACAACCAACTCGAATTCCGGTATGTCAACAATAAAATCCTGATTGTCGGCAATCCGGTGCATCAGGTAATTTCCGCTCATGCTGCCCATATCTGTGCTTAAGTTGCAGGCTGATACATAGGAGTGGCTTTCGCCCGGCTCAATTACCGGTTGCTCGCCGACCACGCCTTCACCCTCAACTTCGCGCTGACTCCCGTTTGAATCAAAAATAAACCATTGTCTTCTTTTAAGCTGAATGGTATAGTCTGTTAAGTTCTCAATAGTAATCCTATAAGCAAACATAAAATGTGCAGTAGCCGGATTAGAATGCTCTTCCTGGTAAGTCGTTTCAACTGAAATTTTAACGCCTAATGTAATAGCTGTTACCATTTTAACTGTGTTTTTAATGAATAGTTTTCAAAAATCAGGCCACTTCATTACTGAGGCAGAGATTTTGATATTTATCAGATATTTCGTCTAAGATACTATGAATAGTATCCATATTTTCTTCTTTAACAAGTTGCATTCTATAGGCCTTGAAGTCGGGTATTCCTTTGAAATAATTGGCGTAATGTCTTCTCATTTCAAAAATTCCCACCCGTGGACCTTTCCAGGCAATAGATTTCTCAAAATGGGTTCTACATACCGAGACCCGTTCCTCAATGGTAGGTCCGGGAAGGGTTTCGCCGGTCTTAAAAAAATGTCTTATTTCCCTGAATATCCATGGATATCCGATGGCTGCCCTGCCGATCATAATGCCATCCACTTCATATTCCAGGCGCCAGTCTGCCGCTTTTTTAATGCTGTCTACATCTCCATTCCCAAAAATCGGGATCTTGATCCTGGGATTGCGTTTAATTTCGCGGATCAATGTCCAGTCCGCCACTCCTTTATAGAGCTGTGCCCTGGTACGGCCATGGATGGTTAAGGCCTGAATGCCGACATCCTGTAATCTTTCAGCAACTTCTTCCACATTTTTTGTGGTATCGTCCCAGCCAAGCCTGGTTTTAACTGTCACTGGTAAGTGGGTAGCTTTAACAACGGCTGCCGTCATTTTGACCATTTTGTCAATATCCTGTAATAATGCAGAACCTGCTCCTTTACAAGCGACCTGTTTAACCGGACAGCCATAATTGATGTCCATTAAATCAGGACCGGCCAGCGTAGCTATCTCTGTCGCTTCGCGCATATGATCGATCTCACTGCCAAATATTTGTATTCCGATGGGACGCTCGTACTCAAAAATATCCAGCTTGGCCCTGCTCTTTGCAGCGTCTCTGATCAGTCCTTCCGATGAAATAAACTCTGTATACATCATATCCACCCCACTTTGTTTACATACAAAGCGAAAAGGAGGATCGCTTACATCCTCCATGGGAGCAAGCAATAATGGGAATTCTCCCAGATCAATATTTCCTATCTTTACAGACATTTCTCTATCTTCAAGCCAAATTAATGGTACAAAGGTACAAATTATACAAATAATGAGCTCCATGCAAAAAATCCGTGAAGAAAACAGCCCCTTTGTACAGATCATGATGTTGGTTATTTATGCGATACTTGGGCTGATTTTGGTCAGCATTCTCGCTTTTGCGCTGATATATTTAAATTATGGAGGTTCCATTTTAACCAACATGGACTGGATGTCGGGCACTGACCCTTATTACCTCCCGGCACAAAGAATTTTATTAACTGCCCAGCAAGTCGGACTTTTTGTGGTCCCGGCGCTCTTATTAGCCAAAACGGAAGGACAAAGGACAAACGTATTTTACGGGTTTAAAAAAGCTGATCCATCACATCTTCTGATCGTTTTGCTCCTGATGATCTGCGCCATGCCTGTTTTGGAATGGATCACACAGTTTAATCAGAAAATGGTATTGCCGGAAGCTTTTAAGGACCTGGAGCGCTGGATAAAAGCAGCGGAGGACCAGGGAATGGAGACTACCATGGCCTTGTTAAAAATGGAGCATATCGGAATATTCATCCTCAACCTCGGAATGATTGCCTTATTGCCGGCAATCGCGGAAGAGTTGATGTTCAGAGGTGCTTTACAGCGATCCCTGGGTCGTATGTTTAACAATCCGCATGTGGCGATATGGTTTACTGCCTTTATATTCAGCGCCATCCATATGCAGTTTTATGGGTTTTTACCCCGGCTGTTATTGGGTGCAGCCTTTGGCTACCTATATCTTTGGAGTGGTAGTTTATGGTATGCCATATTCGGGCATTTTATAAATAATGCCTATGCTGTATGTGCGGCGTGGTATATGCAAAAAAACAATATACCTTTGTCTGAAACTGATAAAACGATTAATATTGCCTGGTATGGTTACCTCATCAGTGCGGGGCTGACCTTTTTGCTATTTCGATATTTTAAAAAACAAACTGAATGAAAACAAGGGCAATAACTGCTTTTTTCTTTACCATCGTGATGCTGGGCTCCATTTTTTTAGGTGGCTATACCTTTACTTTCTTTTACCTGATGTTAAGTCTTGCCGCACTGCTGGAATTCTTTAATATGATTAAAACCGCTGGTATCCGGCCGCACAGAAATATAGCATTGTTTGCTGCCGCGCTGATATTTTTGATGACGGCAGGCTATCACTTATTGAAGTTTGAGACCAAATTCATGCTGCTTCTGGTCCCCCTGATCTTTTCCGTATTCATTAGTGAATTGTATAAAAAAGAAAAGATTCCTTTTTCCAATATTTCTTATACGTTCGTCGGCTTTATCTACATTACGGTGCCCTTTTGTTTTTTTTATTCACTGGGCTTTATACAAAGTGAGGCAGCATATAATTTTCATTTTCCGCTGTCGTTTTTACTCCTGCTCTGGGCCAGTGATACCGGTGCCTACCTGTTTGGCGTAAAATTTGGTAAAACACGTTTGTTTGAGCGACACTCGCCAAAGAAATCCTGGGAGGGCTTTTTGGGAGGGATGTTCACCAGCATACTGGTGTCTTATCTGATCTCTTTGTTTTTTACTGAGGTCAGTCCCCTGATATTCGCCGGAATGGCGGTGCTTGTCGTTTCTTTTGGTACCCTCGGAGATCTGGTAGAATCGATGCTAAAAAGAAGTTTGAAGGTAAAGGATTCGGGTAATATCCTGCCGGGCCATGGAGGATTTTTAGATCGCTTTGACGGGCTTTTACTGGCGGCGCCAGTGGTATATGCCTATCTTTATCTGATCCTCAATTAAAATTTTTGATCTTGCCTGAACGGCTATTTCTTCTTTAATGGCTCAAGTAAATACTCCAGTCCATTTAATTTGATCTCGTAAAGTGTGGCAATCATTTCACCTAGTTTTCCCGGAGGAAATCCTTCTTTATGAAACCAAATGAGATAAGATTCCGGTAAGTTGCACAGGATACGGCCTTTATATTTTCCAAAAGGCATTTGCATGGTGACCAGGTCTTGTAATAGCTGTGGGTTCATATTTCTAGGTTTAACTGGCTACCATTTCCAGCATTTCTACGGCTTCGTCTACTGTAGTCAGGTTATCGAAAGCGATACGGAGTGAATCTTTTACCTCTTTTAAGTTGCATAGGCGTGGATGCATCTGCGCAAAATGAAGGATTTTATTGAACATCAGGGAATCAAAAAATGTGGATTGCTTATCTGAAATGAAATACCCCCGAAGGACACCCTTTTTGAAACTCAGCTTTTCAAAGGCTAGTTTTTTGGCTACCCATTGCAGGCGCAATACATTGAGCATGGTTTGTACAGGCTTGGGAACCGGGCCAAAGCGGTCCTTTAAAGATTTTTCAAAAGCTTTCAGCTGTGTTTCGTCCTCTATTTTCGAGAGTTCCGTATAAAGGTTGTACCGCTCCGTAATATTGGTTACATAATCGTCTGGAATATATAACTCCAGATCGGTATCCACTTGTGTGAAATTAACGAAGGGACGTGAAGGCTCATCTTTAAACAGGTCTTTAAATTCATCTGTCTTCAGCTCCTGAATGGCCTCATCCAAAATCTTGTGATACATTTCGAAGCCTATTTCCGCAATAAAGCCACTTTGCTCTGCGCCTAAGAGGTTTCCACTGCCCCGGATGTCTAAATCCCTCATTGCAATATTAAAGCCGCTCCCAAGGTCTGAAAACTCTTCAATTGCACTAAGGCGTTTACGGGCTTCGGAAGTAAGCGTGGATAAAGGCGGACTTAACAGATAGCAGAATGCTTTTTTATTGGAACGTCCTACCCTGCCGCGCATCTGGTGCAGATCGCTCAAACCAAACATATGCGCGTGGTTGATGATGATCGTATTGGCATTGGGAATATCAAGGCCAGCTTCTATAATGGTGGTGGCCACCAGCACATCCTTTTCGCCGTTAATGAAGTCGAGCATGACATCTTCCAGCTGATCGCCATCGAGCTGTCCATGTGCGATGCCTATCCGCGCTTTTGGCACCAGGGTTTGAATGAGGCCACCCAGCTGTGGCAGGTCATTTACCCGGTTATGGATAAAAAACACCTGTCCGCCCCTGTCCAGTTCAAACTGTACCGATTCCTGGATCAGTTTATCATTAAACACATGGAGCTCGGTATTTACGGCCTGCCGGTTTGGTGGCGGAGTGCTCATGATCGACAGATCGCGTGCGCCCATTAAAGAGAAATGTAAAGTGCGGGGTATTGGCGTTGCGGTAAGGGTTAGCGTATCCACATTTACGCGCAAAGCACGTAGCTTTTCTTTAGAGCTTACCCCAAATTTTTGTTCCTCATCAATGATCATGATGCCGAGGTCCTTGAATTTTACATCTTTGCTGAGCAGGCGGTGTGTCCCGATAACAATATCGACCTTCCCATCGGCCAGTTTGGCAAGGGTTTCTTTAACTTGTTTACTGGTTTTAAATCGGTTGATGTAATCTACTGTACAAGGGAAATCTTTCAGACGGCCTGAAAAAGTTTTAAAATGCTGCAGGGCCAGAATTGTTGTTGGTACCAGCACGGCGGCCTGTTTCCCATTTGCTACGGCTTTAAAAGCAGCCCTGATGGCGATTTCGGTCTTGCCAAAGCCTACGTCTCCGCATACCAGCCGATCCATCGGATGTGGAGCTTCCATGTCTTTTTTAACATCGCTGGTTGCCTTTTCCTGATCTGGGGTATCTTCATAGATAAAAGAGGCCTCCAGTTCCGTTTCCAGGTAACCGTCCGGACTAAAAGCAGTTCCGACCTGGGATTTTCTTAAAGCGTAGAGTTTGATCAGGTCGCGGGCAATGTCCTTAACTTTTTTTTTAGTTGTTTTTTTTAGCTTGTCCCAGGCCTCAGTACCCAGTTTATTCATTTTTGGCGCTGTGCCATCCTTACCGCTGTATTTTGCAATGCGGTTTAAGGAGTTGATGTTTACGTAAAGTAGGTCGTTATCTGCATAGACAAGCCGGATCATTTCCTGGGTCTTCCCATTTACTTCAACCTTTTCCAGGCCGGCATACTTCCCTATCCCATGATCAATGTGGGTTACGAAATCACCGGGTTTAAGGTCCCTCAATTCTTTTAAGGTAATGGCCTGACTACGTTGATAGCCTCTTTTGAGTTTGTATTTATAGAAGCGGTCAAAGATCTGGTGATCGGTATAAAAGGCCAGTTTTTGCTGCCCATCTACAAAACCTTCCCTTAATGGGATGTTTACAGGGGTAAACTTAGCTGTTTTATCAATATCGTCCAGTATGGCGTATAAGCGTTCCGTTTGTTTAACGGAAGCGCTAAAAATGAAGTTGTGTATACCCTGCTTTTCGTTTTCTTTCAGGTTATGGATCAGCAAATTAAAGTCCTTATTAAAGGAGGGCTGGGGTTTAGTCTCGAACTGAAGAACGTCATTGGTTTTATAAAAGAACTGTTTTCCAAATTCGACCAGGGGAAAATCATGGAACATGTCTCCGATCATTTTCTCATCAGTAAATGCGAATTTTGGGTCTATCCAGTCCTGGTTTTCCTGTTTTTCTTTGGCAGGTAAGGCTTTCCAGAGCTCAACCGCTTTTTTGTAACCGGTTTTTACGATATCCAGCGTAAATTCAACATCTTTAAACCACAGCTGGGTGTCCTTGTCAATATAATCGAGTATGCTGATGTTGTTCTCGGTCAGGTATTTCGACTGCACATTTGGTATAATAGTCAGTGTTTTGACGTCGTCCACGGACAGCTGACTTTCGATTTCGAAGGTGCGGATGCTTTCTACGATATCGCCAAAAAATTCTACGCGGTAAGGCAGGTCATGAGAAAAGGAGAAGATATCGACGATACCGCCACGAATAGAAAACTGTCCGGGTTCATATACGAAATCGGTACGGTTAAAGTCGTAATCGATTAAAAATTCATTGATAAAATCGATACCAAGTTTTGCATTTAAACTGATTTCGAGCGTGTTTTTTTCGAGTACCGTCCGGTTGATCACCTTTTCGGCGATCGCTTCAGGGTAAGAAACAACAATTCGTCCATATTCAGAATGGTGGTTCAGTTCATTTAATACTTCGGCACGGGCCAGCACATTAGCGGTATCGACCTGTGTAAACTCGAATGCTTTACGGAAGGAAGAGGGAAAAAACAATACTTCTATATCGAGAATGCTTTCCAGGTCGGCCAGAAAATAAGCGGCCTCTTCCCTGTCGGGAAGTATAAATAGCTGTGGCTTATGTAAAAGGAAATAAGTAGCCACGGCAATCGTCGCATCGGCAGAACCCACCAAGCCTTTTAGCTGAATTTTGGTGCCTTTGCCCGCATTAAGGGCCTTTGCCAATGCTATAATGCGCTCATCTGTTTTGTATCTGTTGATCAGGTCGCGAATGTTCACAATGCAAATGTAGGATTTATGGGCGGTTTTAAATGTAACAAACTTTCAACCGATTGATCTAAACTAAAAAGGGCTAAAAAGAGGTTGTGAATAAGGTGTCGGGAAAGATTAGCTATCTTTAAAGGATTGAAGCCTTTTAAAGGCATAAATCCGACATCCGTTGCAGATAAAATTGGAGGGTAGAAAATGAAACTATTGAAGCGTTTGCCTTTCGAACTTTTCTTCTGGATAACAGCTTTGGTATTGCTGGGCACGGCCGATCTGCATGATCATAGCGAAGCAGCACATTTTACCCTTTGTCCGCTAGCCAGTATGGGTTTTACCTGGTGTCCCGGATGTGGAATAGGCAGGGCTATCGGACATTTGCTGCAAGGTGATTTTGGGGCCAGTCTGGAGCAGCACTGGTTTGGTCTGCCGGCCTTAATGATATTATGCTGCAGGATTGTGAGCCTGATCAGAACCAGCTTAAAGACCCATAGAGTAATGAACTTAAAATATAAGGAAGAAAGATATGTTTGATTCACCATTTATGTCGCTGCCGGGCATTACGCCGCAGGAGTATTCGTATTTGCAAAGTGCAACTACGGGATTTAGCGAGCAACAGTTAAGAGGGTTTTTAATGATTTACGGGAGCAAGAGAAGAAATCCGGATGATATGATACTTTATTGTATCCTTGGTTTCTTTGTACCTGGATTGCCAAGGTTTTTAGTGAACCAAATTGGAATGGGCGTATTGTACTTTTTCACGATAGGCCTGTGTTTTATCGGGACGATCATCGACCTGGTTAACCATAAAAGCCTGGCTTACGAGTATAACCAGCGCATGGTTTTTGAAAGCCTGCAAATGGTAAAAATGGGTAACCTCCAGTAATAAATCTGTTGTATATTTAGGGGTATGAAGTTATCTGTTTTAATAAAGCACCTGGAGGCCTTTGCGCCCTCAAATTACCAGGAGGATTACGACAATTCCGGATTGATCGTTGGCGATCCGGATGAGGAGGTACAGGGAGCCCTTGTGGCCTTAGACTGCCTGGAAAACGTAGTGGATGAGGCAATATTGCATCATTGCAATTTAATCATCACCCATCACCCCATCGTTTTTAAGGGACTGAAGAAGCTCACAGGTAAAAATTATGTAGAGCGGGTAGTGCTCAAAGCGATAAGAAACAACATTGCGTTGTATGCGATACATACCAATTTGGATCATGTGCATTATGGGGTGAACGGAGTGATCAGCAGCCGGCTTGGACTTAAAAATACGAAGATATTGAGTCCGAAAGCAGGCATTTTGAAGAAACTGGTCACTTTTTGTCCGACTGCACAGGCAGATATCCTTAGAGAAGCCCTTTTTGCTGCCGGCGCAGGGTACCTGTCCGATTACAGCGAATGCAGCTTTAATGCGGATGGAGTTGGCACTTTTAAAGCCGGCGAGCATACCGACCCTTTTGTGGGAGAAAAAGGGATTCAGCACCAGGAGCCGGAGATCAGAATCGAGACCATATTTAAGGTTCAGGATCAGAGAAAGGTGTTGCTAGCCCTATTTGAGCATCACCCATATGAAGAGGCTGCTTATGACATCTATCCGCTGGAGAACAGGCTGGACAATGTTGGCGCAGGAATGATCGGTTGGCTGGAAGAAGCGCTTGATGGCCCTGAATTTTTGAGGATGCTGAAGGATAATATGGACGCAACGGTCATCAGACATACGCGCCTGCTGCCGAAAAAAATTCGTAAAGTGGCGGTTTGTGGTGGCTCAGGGAGCTTTTTACTGAAAGAAGCCATAGCTGCAGGCGCGGATGCGTTTGTTACAGCGGATTTTAAATACCACGAGTTTTTTGATGCGGATGAAAAATTAGTGGTTGCCGATATCGGACACTTTGAAAGTGAACAATTTACATCTG
>CBFGNP010000099.1:0-9669 GCA_965650095.1 uncultured Pedobacter sp.
CAATGAAGTTACCAGGTATGTAAAGGACGTACTTAAAGCGGATGATACCGAAGTCTGGTAGCATGAAGTACTAAGAAATCTACACGCTTTGGGCCATTTTCCCTGTTTTTTCGAAGAATTTCATATCTTAACTAGTTGCATAACTGGTTATGCAAATCTAGGGGTCAATTCTCTTTAAGAAAAATCTTTCAGAACTTTTGGCATTCAAAATCGTTTATGATACAACTAAAATTGATTAATCATGGCAGACCCAGAAGAAAATAAGGAAAACACACAGAAGGAACAGGGTAACGACACTTCTGCGGAGGCCACCGGAAAAGGGAATGACTCTACTCACTCCAACTGGAACGAGCATATGCAGATCGATGAGGAAGGGAATGAAGTGTCACCCGATGACGAGTAATTTATGCCTATAATATACCGCGGTTGCAAAGACAGGTCAGCGCCGGCTTGTGGACAACTGTTGCTGGACTGATTGCAGCACCTGCATTAGGTCAAAAGGCTTGGGGATAAAACCGTCCGGCTGACAGGCGCTCACACGGTCCAGACCCGCATGCGCAGACATCATCAGCACGGGAATATGACTCGACTGGTCATCCTTCTTAAGTTCCATGCATAGTTCAACGCCGTCTCCGTCTGGCAGCATCACGTCCAACAGGAACAGATCGGGCAGTCCGGCCTCCATTGCCGTCCGAAATTTTTCTGTGGTAGTCAGCAAAAGCGTCTCATATCCTTCTTCCTGCAGAAAAAGTTCCAACACATATCCGATATCCGTATCATCTTCCAATATCCATATTTTATGAGCGGAGGCCTGGTGTTGCCCGCGCGTATCTATTCCATCCATAAGCTATCAACTTATCGTCAACATTGCGGCGGAGATAAAGAAGTGGCATAGCTGTCCGGCTATGCCATCATTCTAATTTGCCACTTTGTAACTCGCTTAATCTAAAAATTATTTACCCTTATTTTTATTTTTGATGTATTGTTCGATGTCCTTGCGATCGCTCGAACCAGTTGCCCGTTTAGCGCCGGTAATCGCCTGACTGCTGACGCCCAATTTTTCCGCCAGATATTTTACTTCGTATGGTTGAGAAGAGTTCACCTGACTCCGCTCTACTTTTGCTCCTTTTTTTGCCATTAGTTTTTCAATTAGGTAATTGATTAACAGCTTTTGGCTAAAATGGTTTCAAGTTCGTTCAATTCAGGTAGTAATGCATCCCGTAAAATATTGCTTGCCCAAATGCCCCATCTAGCCACTTGTGTTCCAGGTCTTACAAAGTAAAACCTACTCTGTAAACCTGTTTTTTATACGCAGAGGGTGACATTCCTGTGAGTTTCTTGAATGTTTTCGAAAAGTAGCTAAGATTATCAAAACCTGTTTGGGCGGCAATATCGGAATAAGTAAACCGGCTTGTGGCCAATAAATATTGTGCCCGCTCTATCCGTTTGCCAAGTATATAGCTAACTGGGCGTTCGCCGGTGAAAGTTTTGAAGAGACGGGAGAAGTAATCCGGATGCTGATTTACACGGGATGCAAGCGCGGTTACAGATAATTTCTGGTGAAGATTGACTAAGATATAGCCTATCGTCTCAGCTATCTTAACGGGAGTTTGATGGGGTTCTTGCCTTAAATGTAATTGGGACTGCAGTAATCGGCCCATCAACTGAAGCAATATCCCCTGTGTCTCCAGATAACCGGCTAAACTCTGGCGGTTATTTAATTCCTGATACTCTTTGTAAAAAATATTTTTTTCATACACTTTAGGGTCATCTGACCGATTGATACCCCGACCGGGGTTAATTTCGAGTAACCTTTTAAACAGATCAATGTCCGTCGGTGTCGCCTTGATCTTTGAAACAACACGGCTTCGCGAGAAAAGCGAAATTCCATCTGCAGATTCCTCAAAAAACTGAACGAAATATTGGCTTAAATGATTGTTACAATGTAGGCTGCACAGGGTAAAACTTGGAATGATGTAAAGATAGCCGGGCTCGAGCTGCAAAGAATGCAATTGATCAGATATCTCGCCCGAGCCACCGTCGATGTAATATATGCGATAGTATGGGCTTATCACATTCCGGTAGTTCCATTTGGAGGAAAGTTTGACGTAATCCACGTTGAGCAGGGAAAAGGTATTCTTCAAGACTCTCTTAATCATCTTTTCAATATCGGATTTTTACAACAAATAGTCTATTTTATTCAAATTTAGGTCGGATAAGATATTTATTTTTGATAATAATAACCAAATATATGATCATATGGAACAAGGACTTCCTGCATCCTGCCATTCACATTTCTGATATACCATGCAACAAACCGAATTCATAATTCTAAATCTCATATAAAATGAAGAAAAGATTAATTGTCATTATTGCGACGTTTTCCATGTTGGTAAATGTCAAGGCACAGCAAAACAAGATTAGCGTCGAACCGGGAAAATTTAAGCCTACTGATGAATCGTTAAAAGAATATAAATATCCAGACTGGTTCCGTGATGCGAAATTTGGTATCTGGTCTCATTGGGGGCCGCAGGCGGTTCCCAGACAGGGCGATTGGTATGCCAGGAACATGTATATACAAGGGAGTGACCAAAATAAGTACCATGTAGCACATTATGGAACACCATCTAAGTTTGGATATAAAGATATTATCCCGTTATGGAAAGCAGAAAAATGGAACCCTGAGCAGTTGATGGCCCTTTATAAGAAAGCCGGTGCAAAATATTTTGTAAGTATGGGCTCACACCATGATATGTTCTTTTTGTGGAATTCTAAGATCCATAAGTGGAACTCGGTAAATACTGGGCCACATAAGGATGTTGTTGGCTTATGGCAGGAAGCTGCAAAAAAAGAAGGTCTTCGCTTCGGAGTTTCGGAGCATTTGGCCGCTAGTTTCAACTGGTTTCAGCCTAGCCATGGGGCCGATAAAACCGGGCAATTTGCCGATGTTCCCTATGATGGCCAGGACCCGCAGTATTCAGACCTTTATCACCTGCCTGCCGATTCAAGCAACATAAAGGAATGGATCACAAACAATACCGGGTGGAAAAAACAATGGTTGGAATATGTCACGGAACTGATCGATAATTATCACCCGGATCTGCTTTATTCGGATAGTAAGCTTCCTTTTGAAGATGTTGGACGTACAATGGTGGCACATTACTACAATCAGGATATAGCTAAAAACAAAGGCAAGCTCGAAGCCGTATACACCCCAAAAGAGCCATCGGAAGGTAAATGGGCTCAGGATGTAGAACGTGGTGTTCTGGATTCGATCAGCCCGTTTCCATGGCAGACCGACACCTCAATAGGCGACTGGTATTACAGAACGGGACAGAAGTACAAAAGTGCAAATGAAATTGCGCAGCTTTTGGTAGATATCGTGAGTAAGAACGGCAATCTATTGATCAATGTGGTCCAGACACCCGAAGGTGATCTGGAGCCGGATGTGATAAAGATCGTGACAGAAATTGGGGAATGGACCAAATTGAACGGAGAAGGGATTTATGCTACAAGACCCTGGAAAGTATATGGTGAAGGGCCTTCAACCATTAAATCAAACCAGAAAAAAGGTCACTTTGGCGGATTATCAGATACGCGCGATTATCAGTCAGGAGATATCCGTTATACCACTAAGGGGGATGATCTTTTTGCATTTTGCCTAAATGTTCCTCAGGGAGATATTGAAATGCATCTACTGGGGCGGAAATCGAAATACTTAGATAAACCGATTAGATCAGTTACCCTGCTTGGCAGTAAGCAAAAGTTAAACTGGGAGCAGCATGACGGTTCGCTTGTGATAAAAAAACCAGCAAACTACCCAGCCTGGCAGGTAACAGGATTTAAAATAGAATTTAAAAAATAAAAACTTATACTCCCATAACTTATAATAGATGAAAAGATATTGTCTTGCCCTGGACCTTGTAGATGATCACAAACTAATTACAGCATATGAAGGCTACCATGTTGATGTCTGGCCAGAGATTAAACAGAGTATAACTGAAGCGGGCATCCTGGAGATGGAAATATACCGGATTGCTAACCGGTTATTTATGGTTATGGAAACCCACGATGATTTTAGTTTTGAAAAAAAGGCACAAATGGATGCCTCCAACCCAATAGTGAAGGAATGGGAAAAACTGATGTCGAAATATCAGCAAGCATTGCCGCTTGCAAAACCCGGAGAAAAGTGGCTGCTGATGAAAAATATCTTCCAGCTAAAAGGTTTAGGATAATGGGTATAAAAATACAAAGCATCGCAGTTCTAATTATCTCGTTTATTTCAATTAGTAAAAGTTTACTAAGCCAGGAATATAAGGTTCAATCCCCAAACAAAAAAATCGAACTGTCACTGGTATCAAAAGGTAAAAATTCTTCAATGACCTGGTACCTTAAGGTTGGCTACCTTCAACATGGAGATTATTTGGATATTATTCCATCCATTAATTTAGGATTGAAGGCACAAAATGCGGATTTTTCTTCCAGTTTAACATTTATTGGGGCGGATAAGGTTAAAATGGTTAGTGAAGCGTATTACGCAGTTCATGGCAAACGTAAAAACTGTGCAAACACTGCTATTGAACGCACATTTAATCTCAAGGCTGATCGGGGCAAAAGATTTAGCATAACCCTAAGGGCTTATAATGACGGAATTGCCTTTCGTTACGGCATAACAGGAAAAAAAGGCGAAACGTTGGAATTAACCGATGAATTGACAAGCTACCAGATACCGGTGGATGCTGAACGGTGGCTTCAAAGGTTTGTAACAAGTTACGAGGGGTTCTATCCGGTTCAGCATGGAGCAAAGGTAAGGGGTGAATGGGGGTATCCCTGCCTGTTCAAAAAATCATTGGGAAAAACAGATTGTTGGATGCTGATATCGGAAGCAGGCCTGGACGGCTCATATTGTGCCACAAAATTGGGTAATACCGATAATGAGAATTTATATAAGCTTCGGTTTCCGGCAAGCTCAGATGGTAATGGAACCGGGAAGGTCAATCCATCGGTTAGCCTTCCATGGAGTTCTCCCTGGAGAACGGTTATTATAGGCGATTTAGCCCAGTTGGTTGAATCGACTCTTGTCGAAGATGTTAGCCCAGCGTGTAAGATCAAGGATGTTTCATGGATTAAACCTGGCGCAAGCTCATGGGTCTACTGGGCGAATAACCACGGCACTATGGATTTTAAAAAGGTTAAGGAATATATAGACCTGGCGGCACGTATGAACTGGCCATATACACTCTTCGATTGGGAATGGGATGCAATGGGCAATGGGGGGAAGTTAGAGGATGCGGTGAAGTATGCAAACCAGAAAGGAATCCGGCCAATGATGTGGTACAATTCAGGAGGAGCGCACAACGGTGTATCTTCTACTCCCCGGGACAGAATGTTAACCCATGAGCGTAGAATGAAGGAGTTTCGCTGGTTAAATGAGATTGGAGTTTATGGTGTTAAAATCGATTTCTTTGAGAGTGATAAAAAGGACATGATTAAATACTATATCGACATACTTGAAGATGCGGCAAAGTTTAAGTTGATGGTAAATTTCCATGGTTCAACCCTGCCCAGGGGCTGGAGTAGAACATACCCGAACTTAATGAGTATGGAAGCTGTTTTTGGGGCCGAACAGTATAATAACGGCACCGAAATGACAGGGAAGGCAGCTGTGCATAATGCGACACTCCCTTTTACCCGCAATGTAGTTGGGCCAATGGATTATACTCCGGTTACCTTTACCAATTCTCAACATCCTCACATGACAACTTTTGCACACGAGCTTGCCCTTAGTGTTGTATTTGAATCTGGCATCCAGCACATGGCCGACAGGCCTGAAGGCTTCGATAACCTTCCGGATGCACCCAAATCATTTTTGCGGGAGGTGCCTGTGGCATGGGACGATACCAGATTTATTTCGGGATATCCGGGAAAAAATATTATTATCGCCAGGCGTCATAAAGATGATTGGTATCTGGCAGGCATTAACGGTCTGGACAGAACTGAGCAGCTAAAAATTCCTGTTGAATTCTTGAAAAAAGGAAAGCGCTACAATGCTGTCTTGATTGCCGATGGAACTTACGATTCTGCATTTGAAACAACTTACCTGAACCTGGGTAAGGAAGACCATATTGTGCTGAAATGGCTTGCAAGAGGGGGCTTTACCTGCGTGCTTAAAGAACTGCCATAGATAAAAAGCTATTTTTAGCAATTACATCATAGAACAATTAGGTTAACAAAATTCCTCTTCTCTTTATCATTTGAAGCATTCCCAGATTTCACCTGAAGCTATATTTGAGAATAAATAAAGCCAGTAATTAGTGGTTGACGATGGATTGGCGGTGAACGCGAAGAAACCTGAGCATACCACGATAAATGGGATATCATTACTTGCAGGTGAAAATAAACCAAATCTAAACAAATATGAACCAAACAATTTTAATCAGGAAATTGCCAGCTTTTATGTTATTGGTAATTTTCTTCATGCTCCTGCACTTAAAAGGCTATGCCCAGGAGAGACAAATTACAGGAAAGATAGTGGGCAGTGACAATCCTACGCCTTTGCGTGGCGCTACCGTACAAGTGAAGAATAAAAAAGCAGTCACATCAACAAACGAACAAGGAAACTTTTCGATCAAGGCAAGTACTGGAGATATACTCCTTTTTAAGATGTTAGGTTTTCAGCAACGGGAAATAATGATAGGAGATGGTAGCGTTGTTAATGTCACCTTAAGATTGGAATCTAACAACTTGGATGAAGTTGTTGTTATTGGTTATGGAGAAAAGAGTAGAGGTGACCTTACCGGGTCCATATCGTCTGTTTCTGCAGCTGATATCGTTAAAACTCAACCAACAACTATTGATCAGGCTTTGCAGGGAAAGGTTCCGGGCGTTGTGGTGCAGCAGATCTCGGGCCAGCCCGGTGGGGGCGTTTCTGTGCAAATCCGCGGATTATCAGGCTTTAGCAATAACCCTCCTTTATACGTTATAGATGGGCTACAGATATTGCCCTCAACCGGTGATAAAGGAACTAACCCCTTATCCAGTATTAACCCTTCGGAGGTGGCCTCAATTGATATATTGAAAGATGCATCAGCTACGGCTATTTATGGAGCACAAGCAACTAATGGCGTTGTTATCATTACTACAAAGAGAGGGAAAGTTGGTGCTCCCCAAATTAGTTATGATGGATATGCCGGGGCTCAGGCATTACCTAAATACTACGATGTAATGAATTTGAGAGATTATGCGACGTTTATGAACGAAAAGTCAGCCATTATTGGTTATGATTTAAGACCGCAGTTTGCCAATCCAAAATATCTGGGACTGGGAACCGATTGGCAAAAAGCTTTGTTTAGATCAGCGCTTATGCAAAATCACAACTTAGCCGTTACAGGCGGCGATAACAGGACGACATATTATTTGTCCGGTACCTACTTTTCTCAGGACGGGATCGCTTTAGGTTCAGATTTTAAAAGAATTTCAACCAGGTTAAACCTGGATAGTAAAACAACCGCCTGGTTAAAAACTGGTATAAGTCTGCAATTGGCGAATGTCAAAGAAAATGTAACTACCTCTCAAACGGGCGTAATCCGGCAAGCATTAAATCAAACACCTGATGTAAATGTGATAAATCCAGATGGTACATGGGGCGGGAACGATCCTAACATTTATGGCGCTACGGGGACCAATCCGTTTGCGTTGGCAAGCATTGTAAAAGATCTCAAGAACCGGTACGAGATATTAGGAACTGCATATGGCGAAATCCAGTTTGCCAAAGGACTTACCTTGCGCAATGAAATATCAGGAAATTTTTCAACTGCTTCAGAAGATCAGTTCGACCCTATTTACACGATGGGAGCGTATTCTAAAACCTCGAATTCGGCAACTTATTCGAGTGGGAAAAATACCTTTTATTCGCTTGCCAATTATTTAACATATCGGCATTCATTTGCTGATAAATATCACCTGAACGCAATGGCGGGACATGAATCCAAGGTATGGGAATACGAAAATGTATCAGCAACCAGGACAAACTTTCCAAGTAATAATGTACAGGCAATAGATAATGGTGATGCCTCAACGGCTAAAAATTCCGGTGCGAAAGGACAAACCGCAGGTGAGTCTTATTTTGGCCGTATTGACATTAAATATGAGGACAAGTATAATTTGACATTTAATGTACGGGATGACGGATCTTCGAAATTCGCACCTGCGAACAGGTGGGTAACCACCTACTCTGGAGCATTCGCATGGAAATTGAATCAGGAAAGTTTTTTGAAAGACGTAAAAGCGATTAATGATTTAAAACTAAGGGTTGGATATGGTTTGCAGAATAACCAAAACATACGTGATTATGCCTATGGCTCTACATTCACAACAGTGGCGACATGGCTGTCTGGTAATTCCCAGCTATTGGCTGCCTTTGGCAACCCAGATGTGAAGTGGGAAACAACACAGGGCTACAATACAGGTTTGGACCTGAGTATTTTAAACAGGAGAATTAGCTTTTCTGCGGATGCCTACTACAAAAGAACAGATAATTTATTATTAAGTCTTACGCTACCTTTGTATTCAGGCATGGTTGATGCTACAGGCTACGCGCCAGGATCTATTCAATCACCTTACATCAATATAGGTTCTGTCAGTAATAAAGGTGTCGAATTTAATATAACCACAGTCAATATAACCTCTAAAAATTTTACCTGGAAAAGTACTTTTACCTTATCTCATAACAAAAATAAAGTTCTTGCCTTAAATACCGATGCTGCCGCTTTATATGGCTATGCTGGAAGTACGGCTATCACGAAATCTATCGTTGGCAGATCTATAGGCGAGTATTATGGATACCAGACCCTTGGCACTTATAAAAATGCCGAAGATTTTGCTAAATACCCCGCGATACCTCAAAAAGGGGGAGTCCCTATACCCATCACCAACGGTACCGGAGGGGTTTGGGTAGGGGATGTTATTTTTAAAGATCAAAATAATGACGGAATAATAGACGAAAGCGATCAGATCTTTTTAGGCTCACCAAATCCGAAATTCCAATTTGGGATAAACAATAGCTTCAGTTATAAAAACTTTGATCTGAACATTTTTATGTCTGGTAATTACGGCAATAAGCTCTTTAATCAGGTAAGGGTAGATGCGGAAAATCCAAATCAAAATTTCGGATATTTTAGAAATGTGATGGAGTATGCGCGAATCGGATTAATTGACCCTGCTGGTTCCGATGCTGATATCAACAACGTATATATTACTAACCCCGAAACGGCGATCACCAGAATTAGCCAAAGCAGCGGTAATGGCAACCAGCGTTTTTCCAGTAAATATATTGAAGATGGCTCTTTTTTAAGATGTAAAAGCATCATGCTTGGATATAATTTCCCGGGAAATTTTTTATCTAAAATTCACTTAAAATCGTTGCGTTTGTATGGCCAGGTAACCAATGTGTTTACCATAACCAGGTATAAGGGGTATGATCCTGAAATAGGTTCGTGGAATCCTTTGGCGGCAGGTGTAGATAATGGATATTATGCGCAACCACGTGTGTTTACTTTTGGCGCCAATATCTCTATTTCAAACAATTAAGATCATAAAATTATGAAACAGATTAACATATATATACTCCTTTTATTTGCCGCTGTGATTATCGGTGGTTGTAAAAAATCC
>CBFGNP010000100.1:0-9632 GCA_965650095.1 uncultured Pedobacter sp.
AAACCTGCTCAAAACAAGATCTGTGCAGGTTTTTGTTTAGGGAACATCCTGCTCCGGTTTCTACAATTTGTAACTCAGCAGATGAGAGCCACTTACAAAGAATATCCGCCCGTCAGCATAGTCGCCCCCAGCCTTAATCTTTGAAGGTGCTGTGGCAATTTGCCTTAGTGCATAGCTTTTAGCATCTATCTGTACGATCGCCCCGTCATTAAAAAGCATATAAACTTCGCCTTTAGGTCCTGAGACGAAAATTCTTGGGCTTTGTTCCGCTGTTGTTCGACCGAATTTAGGTACAAGATCTTCCTCGTGCACCAGCACACGTTTTACCGGATCAAAAACAAAAAACACTTTTTTATCTTTGATGCCGTATACCATCCCGTTCGGCATCCGGCGCAGGTCACTATACTCCTGAGCCCCGGGGAATAGTACTTTCTGCCATTCCATCTTTTTGCTGGCCATATCCATGATATAAATGACTGCTTCAACAGCTTTTTTTTCACCACCGGTTCCCGGAGTGGTTGTGGTACCTCCCATTAGTTTCCCATTGTTTAAGGGCGCCAGACTCATGTTCGACTGGTCCTTCACTACCTGTTCGTCTGTAAGCAACACCCGTTTCTTGGTTTTGTGGTCCCAAAAAAGTAGCCCTCCACCTGTAGCGCCATATTGTGGTGTACCACTCATGATCAGCGTTTTGCCATCCGGGTGGGCTACAAGCCGGAACGGCCGTATAATGGTCGGTGATACGTTGGTTAAAAATAGAGGATTGGAGCTTTCGCGTCGGTCTGTAATCGCCTTCCAGGGCCGGGATGGATCCCATTCGATCAAAAAGCCACCACTATAAACGCCAAAGAAAACCTTGTTATCCTGGTTGGCCAGGGCATTAAACTGGCCTATCGCATGCCTGTTTATCCATTGGTCTGTTTTATGGTTATAATTAAAAAAACGCATTGGAAAGGCCGTACCTCCAGTTATGGTGCCATCGGGGGCTGTACCCACGCCCATTACAATTGCCCCGTCGCTCGAATAGTTAAAGTTCACGCTGCTCGTCTTCTTTGTTTTTGGGTTTTCTGTTACGAGTGTTCTGTTCACCAGGTCAAGTGTTTTAAGTATTGTGCCGTCCGAAAATGTGGTATGAAAAAGACCTTGCGTGCCGGTAACAACAGGCTTGGGTCGGCGGTTCTGATATTTGCTAATTTTGCGACCCTTGCCCTTGTATAGTTCATACCAGGTCTCCTGATTGGTACCCAAAGCCTGCCCATATACTTTGCCGTTCAGATCCCGTCGTACCAGTGCCATGCCCAGTTTGCGCTCATTTTGCGGCAACATACTTCTGGTTTCTGCTGTTATAGGATTAAAGGCAAAGATTTGGCTGGATGCATTACCCAAACCAAAATAGATCCAGCCAGAATCATCTGCAGCCATGGTTTTCTGATACTGGTTCCAGTTTTCTTTGTTTAGGGATCTGTAATCTTTAAACGCCCTCGTTTTGGGATTGAAAGAGACAAGTCCACTATTCGGATAAGTAACCGCCCAGATCTTACCACTGTCATCTTCGGTCATGGCCATCGCCATCTGTGGCATTGCCTGGCTAACAAATGTGAATTTTCTTTTTGTTGGGTCAAACTCTACAAAGTGATCTCTGTACATGGTGTAAAGTTTGTTTTCTGCTGAGAGGATAGAGGAATAAGGTGTATCCTGTTTTGGGTCAAAAGGCACAGGAAATTCTTCGCTTTTACCAGTTTCGGCATCAACCATCAACAGGGCATAGCCGCCTCTGTGATCAAAGAGCCAGGCAAGCACCACATTCCGGCCTTGACCATCTACAGTTGACACTACGCCCCGGTGGTTGCTAATGGGCGAGGCAATTCCATGGTCATAGAAGCCGCCACCAAGATCTTTAGTTTTCGTTTCTACGGTAAAGCCGCTCTTGTCGGCCAGCGCAGTGACACTGACAGGCTGCTGTGCCTGTGCAGAAAAAGATAGCCCCAGGCAGGCTGAGAATAATAAGTGTGTTGGTTTCATTTTATTTGTGTTTATGGTTACGTACACGTAAATATAAATATACTGATTATTAAAGCGATATGAAATCTATAAAATGTTGAAACGGCTCTAAAAAAAATCATTTATATATTTTTTTGTTTCAAAAGATTCGCTACCTTAGATATAATCCGGGTACGTACACTTAATTTGTGTTATTTTTAGTTGGTGCCTGGCAACCTAAACCCAATAGGATGAAACGATCATGAGTGTACAGGTATAAAATACATGCATAAAACTCGTGAATGGCTTCATGACCGTTGAAAAAACAAATTATATCCCAATGAAAAAATCAGATTTTTCAAGAAGACATTTTATTGCTGCTGTAACGACAACTTCAATTGCAGCAGCCTTTTCCAATGTCGTTTCTGCACAGGGGCATCTGCGGATAAAAGACAAGGGGAAACTCGCCATCCTTGGTGGAACACCCGTTCGTTCTAAGGGATGGATCAGCTGGCCCAGTGTGCTGGCGGATGAGAAGGTAATCGCGTCCCTTGTCAATACGGCCAAAAGTGGGAAGTGGAGCCGTATCCAGAATCCAGCAAATGGCACCGTGGCTACATTTGAAAAGGAATTTGCCCGTTTAACGGGGGCAAATTTTTGCGTGGGCACAGGTTCGGGAACCCAGGCATTGAGTACTTGTGTCGAGGCGCTGGGCATAGGGCCTGGCGACGAAGTGATCACTTCACCGTATACTGATTTTGGAACCATATCCGCAATCATTGGCAGCAGGGCATTACCCGTAATGGCCGATCTTGACCGACGATCATACCAGCTGGATCCGGATGATGTAGAAAGAAAAATTAACAAAAATACAAAGGCCATAATGCCGGTGCACATGATGGGGATGCCAGCCGATATGGAACGTATCATGGCTATTGCCAAAAAACATAAATTATTCGTTATTGAAGACGCTTGTCAGGCCAATTTTGCACATTACCAGGGCAAGCAGCTAGGGACTATTGGCGATCTGGGCTGTTTCAGCTTCCAGGCTAGCAAGCAAATTTCATGTGGCGAGGGAGGTGCTGTTATCGGCAATGATGAAACGCTTATGGATAAGGTATATACAGTGCAGAACCATGGTACTGACCGAAAAGGGAAAAATGTAACGATTGGCCCTAAATACCGCATGAACGAATTTGAAGGCGCCGTTCTTCTTGGGCAGCTGCCGGGTGCTAAAGAGCGCTTTGCGCATCGCAATGAGAATGCAGCTTACCTGAGTTCCAGGTTGAAAGGCTTCGCTGGCCTCGTACCCCAGAAACAATATGTGGGTACAGAAAGCAGCGGATATTATTTATTTGCGATGAGCTATCATAAAGCGCAGTTTAACAATGCCGATCGCAGCAAGTTTTTAAAAGCCATTGCTGCTGAAGGTATTCCGCTTAGCCCCTATATCAAAGGTCTGCATACCGAACCCTGGGTAGATCATATTTTAGGATTAAAAGAATATAAAGCGATGTACAGCGCCGACAGGCTTCAGCGATTTAAACAGGACGCATCAAACCTGCCAAATACGGATCTCGTTGGTCAGGAAATGATTGTACTGAACGGTTCCAGCCAGCTGCTCGGCTCAAAAGCGGATATGGACGACATCATCAATGCGATCATGAAGGTGCATGAAAACAGGGATCAGTTAAACGGGATACAATAATCCATTGATCTGAAGTTGATGATCTGTAAATCGGGTAAAACAGAATTAAACCATGCTACTGCGACAGACCGCGCATTGGAATCTGTATTTAGTGATTTATTCAGGACTTATGAATATCCGCTCTATACCTTAGCGCTTCGATTGTCAAAAGACGATGCCGTTGCCAAGGATATTATCCAGGAAGTTTTTCTCGCCTTGTGGACAATGCGGGAAAGACTTCCTGAAATCAATAATATAGAAGCCTATCTCTTTCGAATGACAAGATTTAAGGTGATTAAACACCTGCGCAAAGTTTCGGCTGATGATCATTTGAAGGAAAAGATCTGGAGGGCCATGAAAGATCTGGAAGAAAATGGCTCCACAACAATTGAGGAAAGGGAATTCCACGCTGTGCTGACTTTAGCCATAGCAGAATTACCAGCCAAAAGAAAACAGGTTTACCTGCTAAAAACCACAGAGGGTAAAACCTATAAAGCTATTGCTGATGAGATGAAGATATCACAGCATACCGTAAAAAACCACTTGTCTTCAGCTACCCAAACTATCCGCAGGTTCCTTGATCACGCTTTCAAGGCATTTATCATCTTGCTTTCTACCTATTTAAACTCCTAAGTTTCAATCTTTTTTTCTAGACTGATTATCAGTTGCTTACGGCTTTTTTTAAAAAAATCGTAAATCTGAGTAGGAAGTTTATGCGCTCCGGGGCTACTACCTATTAAAGCCTGGAAGGAAAGCCATAACAATAACCCTACACTACCAACTAATGAGAGAACGCATCACCTACCTTTTCATGCAGTATTATACCAACAAATCTACCAGGGAAGAGCTGGAAGAATTTTTTGGGCTCATTAATACGGCAAAAAATGATAAAGAAATCAATACGCTGATAAAAAGTGTATATGATGAGATCAAACTAAATAACCCTTCGCTTACTTACATCAACGAAGCAGGCAAATTAGTGCTTCAGGAACCTGCCTGGTTGTATGCGTCCGACAATAATGCGGTTGAAAGCAAGGGAAAAACCAGAAGCTTGCCCATCTGGCTGGCGGCTGCCTGCTTACTGATCATAGTTGGCGGAGGGATCGGGATCTGGACGTTTAAAACAAATAATGATCATACGGAGGTAGCCGTAGTGCAAAAATTTACTGAGCGGGCTGAACATAAATTTCTGCTGCTGAGCGACAGTACACAGGTCTTTTTAAATGCTTCAAGTACTATTAATTATCCTGAGCGGTTCGATGAGAAAAAACGTGAGGTATACCTTAATGGAGAAGCATATTTTGACGTTAAACATGCAGATAAGATCCCTTTTGTCATCCACACCGGTGAGATCACTACAGTAGTACTGGGAACCGCCTTCAATGTTAAAGCTTATGAAGGCCAGCAGCATATTACCGTATCAGTTAAACGCGGGAAAGTGCAGGTCATGAAATCCGATCAGTTAATCTCAACCCTGGTCAAAGGACAGGAGGTTAAAATCAATAAGAAAGATGTGCATCACCTGGTGGACAAGCCCAGTACCAACAACAATCCCGGGTCCTGGCAATATGGCTATTTAGCCTATGAAGATGAAAATTTTGGAGATATCATCAGCGATATGGAACGGGTATACAATACCGAAATCATTGTGATGAACCTGCAATTAAAAAACCTGTCAGTCACCACCTCCTTTAATCGGGAGATCGGCGCAAAAAAAGCCCTTGAAATTCTTTGCAGATTAACAGATTCAAAACTCGAAATAAAAAACAATCAATACCTGATAAAATAACCGACAACTAACAGATTGCTAACTAAAAGATTAATGGATGAAAAGAAGCAGCTAAAATAAAAAAACCGTTCCCGGGTACCAGCCGGAGAACGGTTTACGATTAATTAATAACCCATTCGAGAATTATTAAAAACCATTCAAAACTATGCATTTAATCTTTACGTACAAGTTTGCTATTATGAAACTTTTTTATCTGATATGCTTTTTAACGCTTAGCGGGGTGCTTCAGGCAAACACTTTAGTAGGGCAGGATCTGAATAAGATTGTCGTCTCTCTTGAATTGAGGCATATCAGTCTGAAAGGAACCCTCAAGCAAATAGAAAAAAAAACCAGTATCCGCTTCACTTACAAAAGCGAAGATCTGGCAGGCTTTAAAAATATTACCTATCAGAAAAGCAACCAGAAACTGGACCAGGTACTGAATGAATTGTTCAGCAATACCAACCTTACTTATGAAGAAACCGGGTCGAATGTACTCATCATCAAAAAAATACAGGCAGATCGCATAACGGATGCCGGACTGGCGCCACCGGTCGTGTTACGTGGTAAAATTACCGACGACAAAGGAATCCCCATTCCTGGTGTAAATGTATTGATCAAGGGTACTACCAATGGCGTTGTTACCGCTCAGGATGGCAGTTATACCCTCAACGCCGGGCGAAATGCGGGTATACTGGTGGTTTCCTTTATTGGATACATTAAACAGGAAATCATTTTTTCAGGGGCAGGGACTTATAATGTGACGCTGACAACGGATGACCAAGGCCTGAATGAAGTCGTAGTGATCGGTTATGGCACAACTACCAAGAAGGATTTAACAGGATCTGTAGGACAGGTAAAGATGGACGACCTGGTAAAGGCCCCTGTTTTTACCTTTACCGAGGCACTTGCAGGCCGGGTAGCGGGTGTGCAGGTTTCTACAAGCGATGGACAGCCAGGTAGTGCCCAGGATATTGTAATACGCGGTTCTGGCTCACTTACCCAAAGCACGGCCCCCTTATATGTTATAGACGGTTTTGCAATGGAAAGTTTTCAGAGCAATACCTTAAATCCTGATGATATAGAATCGATCACCGTATTAAAGGATGCCTCAGGTACAGCTATATATGGTGCCAGGGGAGCCAATGGTGTGGTCGTAATACAAACCAAGAAAGGGAAAGTGGGGAAACCTGTAATTACCTTAAACAGTTCGCTCGGCGTGCAGGAACTGAGAAAACAAATGGAGATGATGAGCCCGTACGAATTCGTTAAGATGCAGTCTGAAATGATCAACCAGAATCTGGTAAACGAGGTTTATTTTCCAAACGGTAAAACTTTAGAATCATACAGGGATGTGGCAGGGGTAAACTGGCAGGACCTGATCTTTCGCCGGGGAACCATGCAGACCCATAACTTTGCTGTCCGCGGAGGTAGTGAACAAAGCAGATATTCGGTGTCAGGTGTATTAAATGACCAGGAAGGGTTGATGATCAATTCGGGGTATACCCGAGCGCTTGCCCGCGTTTCGTTAGACCAGGACGTAAGCGACAAGTTGAAAGTTGGTTTTAATGCGAATTACAGCAATGCCACCTCCTTCGGTTTGGGTGCATCTTCTAATACGGGAAGCGCAAATATCTCCAATTATATATTTGCCAATGTATATGGCTACAGGCCAGTTTCGGCAAACGAAAATGCCAATCTGGAAGGGGAACTGATCGACCCTGATGTGGATGTTACCACTAATAACGTGCGGATAAACCCGGTCATCACCGCAGAAAATACACACCGCAAAACCAATAATAATGAGATCATAGGTAATGCTTATCTTACTTATAATTTTATTAAAGAACTGACATTCAATTCAAGAATAGGCTATAGGAAACGTGTGGTCCGCGGTGAAGCTTTCTATAACTCACTCACTCCACAAGGATCCCCACTCAATCCGGTCAATACCCGGGGGATAAATGGCAATTTCAGCGTCGCAGAAAATAATACCTGGACAAATGAAAATACGCTAACGTATCAAAAAACTTTCAGAGAAGACCATAAGCTCACCGCATTGGCAGGCTTTTCACTTGAAGGAGTAGCTACAAATTCGTATGGGGCTACTTCACAGCATCTCCCCAATGAACAGCTGGGTATGTTAGGGCTTGATCAAGGAAGTCCTTTGGCTATTGCCGCCAGCGGGGGAGACAGTAAGCTCATGTCATTTTTCAGCAGGCTGGATTATAATTATAAGTCAAAATATATGCTCAGCCTTGTTGCCCGTGCTGACGGTTCTTCGAAATTCAGGCCCGGCAAGCAATGGGGATATTTTCCATCAGCAGCTTTCGCATGGAACATGACGGGTGAGAGTTTTATGAAGTCCGCCTCATTTATATCAAATTCTAAACTGAGATTGAGTCATGGTTTGTCTGGTAATAACAGAATAGGTAATTATGATACTTATAACACCATCAGTTTTGACAACCGCGTAAATGGTGTCTCTTTTAACAATTCAATCCCGCAAACTTCGGCCTGGTTATCCGAGTTAGGAAATGCTGACCTGGAATGGGAAACCAGTATTACTACAAATATTGGTTATGATCTGGGCCTGTTTAAAAACAGGATTGCGCTTACTGCAGAGGTATACCGGAAAACGACTGACAACCTGTTGCTTAACGCCCAGATTCCTTATATTTCCGGTTATTCAAACACGACCAAGAATATTGGTAAGCTCAGGAACGAGGGACTAGAGTTCTCCCTCAATACCCTAAACATTTCTACACCTTCCTTTAAATGGGAAAGTAATTTTAACATTAGTTTCAACAAGAGTAAAATTCTTGAACTGACAGAATCCAGTACTTTATTTTCGGATGTTTCCGGTGGTTTCTCGCCGGCCCCTAGCTTATGGATGGCAAAGGTAGGGCAGCCGATATCTGTTTTTCATGGTTATGTTTTTGATGGTGTATATCAGTTTGAAGATTTTAATAATCCATTGCCCGGTGTCTATGCGCTTAAGTTAAATGTGCCTACCAATGGCAATTCCAGGACTGCTATACAGCCAGGTGATATCAGATACAAAGACCTGAATGGTGATGGGATTGTAAACGGCTTTGACCAGACCGTAATTGGCAGGGCAGAGCCTGTACATACCGGTGGTTTCTCCAATAATTTCTCCTATAAAGGCTTAAGCCTGAATGTGTTTTTTCAATGGTCGGCCGGAAATGATATTTTTAACGGCAACAGACTGGTATTCGAAGGTAATTCCAATTACTATTACCACATGAATCAGTTTGCCTCATGGGTAGACAGGTGGTCGCCCGAAAACCCCAGTAATAAGAATTTCAGGGTAGGCGGGCAGGGCCCTCCAGCATTTGGTTCGTCAAGGGTGATTGAAGACGGCTCGTACCTGCGTTTGAAAACTGTATCCCTGGCGTATCAAATTCCGGCGAAATACATCAGTAAGCTTTATCTGAAAAATCTTTCATTTCAAGTCTCCGCGCAAAATCTCGCTACATGGACCAATTATTCTGGCCTGGATCCTGAAGTATCGGTCAAAAATTCAGCTTTGACCCGCGGTTTTGATTATTCGGCTTATCCGCATGCGCAAACTATTGTTTTTGGATTAAATGCAACTTTTTAACCCGTTTTAAAATATTATCATGAAGAAGATCACTTATTTATTAATGATCGTAGTTTGTTTAGGTTCAAGTTCCTGCAAGAAGTTTCTGGAAACAGATCCAAAGGATTTTATTTCTCCTGAAAACTATTACCAGACAGAAGAACACCTCAACCTCGCTTTAAATGGGGTATACGTTCCATTATATTCCAGACCCGTGTACGGAAGCGTATATATGGGCAGAATGAACATGTGTGCCGATGAAGCATTTTATGCCCGGCAGGATATCGGTCTGCGTACCAATTCGCAGGGTGCCGGAGATGCTGAACTGGAAGGAATCTGGAAAAACATGTATACCGGTATAGACCGCGCCAATGCTTTGCTTGCCAATCTTCATAAACCTGCAATGGATGAAGGCAAAAGACAGATCATACGTGGCCAGGCTCTATTTTTAAGGGCTTACTATTATTTCATGCTTGTTCAAAATTTCGGGGGTGTACCCTTGGTGCTGCTGCCTACGGCTTCACCGCAAAGCATCGAAATGCCAAGGTCATCTGTAGCAGAGGTATATGCCCAAATTGTGAAAGACATGGAAG
>CBFGNP010000101.1:0-9326 GCA_965650095.1 uncultured Pedobacter sp.
CTCTTCAGCATTCCTGTTTTTGTTTGCATTGAACAGATCCCCAAAAAGATCCGACTGCTTGGTTCCTTCTTTAGATTTCATTACCGGTTCATTGGGATAAACCGGGGGTTTAGGCTCAATAAAAGAGTTTACTGGTTCTACCGGCCTAACCAATGGTGCTTCTTCAGGCGTAAGCAGAGAGATCTTTTTTACATTCTTCTTCTCTTCATCCCGTTGTTCCGTAGTTTGGAAACCTGTAGCAATAATGGTAACAGATAATTTATCTTCGAGGCTTTCATCAATACAGTTACCCCAGATCAGGTCGGCAGACAGACCTGCTTTATCCTGAATATAGTCTGTGATAATCGTGACCTCGTCCATAGTTACTTCACGCAGGCCAGAACTTATATTCAACAGGATGTACCTGGCGCCTTCTATTTCATTATCTTTTAACAATGGCGAAGCCAATGCTCCTTCTACAGCATTCAAAGCCCTGTTTTCTCCATCACAAGCAAAGCTACCCATGATAGATACACCGCTATCTTTCATAACGGTACGCACATCTTTAAAATCCACGTTGATGTATCCGGGAACTGTAATGATCTCTGCAATGCCTTTCGCTGCAGTGGTTAAAATGTCATCCGCCTGTGAAAATGCCGAACCCAAGGTAAGGTTACCAAAAATTTCACGCAGCCGGTCGTTAGATATCACCAGATAAGAATCTACATATTTCCTCAGCTCATCCAATCCGTCATTCGCCTGCATCTTACGTCTTTTCCCTTCAAAGGCAAAAGGGGTAGTCACTATCGCGACAGTTAAAATATCCAGCTCCTTGGCCGCTTTTGCAATGATCGGACTGGCACCGGTTCCGGTTCCACCACCCATACCAGCAGTAATAAACAACATTTTTGTTGTGTTGCCAAGCATCTGCTTGATATCGTCTATATTTTCTATAGCCGAATTTTTCCCAACTTCGGGAATAGAGCCTGCACCCATCCCTTCGGTAAGACTGGCACCTAACTGAACCTTATTGGGAATCGGACTAAACTCCAAAGCCTGGGCATCTGTATTACAAATAATAAAGTCTACACCAGTAATTCCCTGACGGTACATATGGTTTACCGCATTACCACCACCGCCACCAACACCAATTACCTTGATGATTGATGACTTATCTTTTAACATTTCGAACTGCATATCTTTATGAATCAGTTATTTAAAAATTCGTTTTACCTGTTCATCTTCTTATGTAATATTAACACTTTTTTAACAGGCGTTTTCCACAACTGTTTATAATGTGGAAAAATCACTTTTTGTGGAAAAATATTACGGTTTTATATAATCTTCGTCACTAACATTCATGTCATCTTTAATAAAATCCTTTGTTTTAGCAAGAAGCTTATCAAAAAGTCCACCACCCGAACGCTTGCTCTTCTCTTTGATGTCTTTCGGCTTTTCTACAAAAACCCCCGGTTGTTTCATCTCCTCAAGCAGCTCTTCCGCTTTCTGGATCCCCTTAATCAGCAAACCAACGCTGGTCGCATACATCGGACTTTTCAGGTCATCATAAATGGTTTTTGGCATGTCCTCATATTTAGACAAATGCTCATTCGGATAACCAACACGGCAATCTAAGCCAGTTACATACTCTACCAATTGGGACAGGTGCTTTAATAAAGCCCCCCCACCTGTGATCACCACGCCACCAATCAGCTTTTTCTCGTAGCCTGAAGATTTGATCTCGTAATACACATGCTCAATAATTTCTTCCATACGGGCCTGGATGACATAAGCAAGGTTCTTAACGGAAATCTCTTTTGGCTCCCTGCCTCTTAAACCGGGAACACAAATGATCTCATTTTCTTTATTCTCTTCAGCAAGCGCCGATCCGAAACGGGTCTTTAACAGTTCCGCCTGGTTTCGCATCACAGAGCAGCCTTCACGGATATCTTCTGTAACGCTGTTACCACCAAATGGTATAACAGCAGTATGGCGGATAATACCTTCATGGAAAATGGCAATATCTGTGGTACCACCACCAATATCAACCAGGGCAATACCGGCTTCCTTTTCTTCGTCGCTCAACACCGATTCTGAAGAAGCCAGTGGCTCTAATATGAGTTCCTGAGTTTGTAACCCGGCATTGGTTACACACCTCATGATATTTTTCACAGCCGTTACCTGACCTGATATGATATGAAAGTTCGCTTCCAGGCGTACCCCGGCCATACCAATCGGATCTTTTACGCCCGGCTCATTATCGATCGTAAATTCCTGGGGCAAAACATGGATGATCTCTTCTCCCGGGGGCATAACCAGTTTAAACATATCATCAATCAATTTATCGATATCTTTTTTCCCTATTTCACTGTTCAGCTCACGCCGGGTCAAAATTCCACGGTGCTGCAAACTCTTGATATGCTGTCCGGCAATACCTACATTCACAACGCGGATTTCAACGTTTGATTGCCCGCTTGCCAATTCAACTGCCTGAGATATCCCCTGTACTGTTTTCTGAATATTGGAAACAACCCCTCGGGTAACACCAGCTGATTCTGCTTTCCCTATCCCTAATACTTCTATTTTTCCATGCTGTGTTCTGCGACCAACGATCACACAGATCTTAGTAGTACCGATGTCTAATCCGACTACTATTGGAGATTGAATGGTAGATTTTTCTTTGCCCATAACTATATCGATTTGTTGAGTTTATTATTATTGTTGTTTTTCCTGGTATCTGTTTTAACTTTTTCCTTCTTATCTTGCTCATCTGCCTGTATGTCCATCACAATTTGTTGGCGGACGACAGAATCTATAAGTTTATTAGTCTGTTTTGAAGTATCTGCGACGCGTTCCTTGACGACTTTACCCGTTAACGAATCGATTTTGTTCCTCTCGCAAACAATCTGGTTGGTATATTTAACATTTATAGTTTTATAAGTATTCCATCCTACCTTGGGCATTGCCTTTTTATAAAAAACAAGGAGGTTCCTCATCTTTGTTTCCAGTGAGTCTGCGCTACCCAGCACAATGCGCTGGTTGCCTACCCTTGGAATGAGCTCTATATCTTTTACATTATTCACATACATCTGTTCGATCTGGGCATCCCATAGCGTGTCTTTCTTTATGTACAGCGCCACCTTATAAAGATCAGCAGCCAGCGGGGTAATCAGTGTATCTACCTTGCCGCTAAAATGCTCCATAATATTTCCATTTGCCACCAGCACATTCGCGGTAAAATTGGGCGACATCGGCATTTTCAATCCATTGCTGTCAATGTAATAATCTTGTCCAGCAGCATTGATCAACCTCAAAACGGGCTGCCGTTGCTTTATCTTAATCTGTATCACGCCATTCATATCCGCATAAACAGTCGCATACGCAATGTAGGGGTTAGCTATGATGCTCTTTTCGATCTGTTGCAGATTGACATCCATAAGGTGCTGCCCAATCAATGAACCCTGGCTTTGCCTTAAGATGGCATCAACCTCTTCACGTTCAATAAAATTATCCGCTCCCGGGATCAGTATCTTCACATTGGTGCAAACCACTGTTTTCTTTTTCCCCTCAACAAAACTCATCAGTACAACCAGGCCGCTCAGACAAAAAACCCAGGCAAAACATTTAAAAACACGCATCCAGTTCATCCTTTTAAGCATAAGTCAGAATTGCTTTAAGTGGTTGTATCAATGTATCTATATCTCCGGCGCCAACAGTTAAAAGTAACTCAGGCCTTCTTTCTTTTATACGTTCCAGCACCAAATCTTTTCCACATATCTCTTTAGAAGTCAGCGGAATCTTATCCAACAGCAACTGTGAATTTACACCTGGCAAGGGCAGTTCACGGGCAGGATAAATTTCCAGCAGCAAAAGATCATCAGCCGAGCTTAAAACTTGTGCAAAGCCATCTGCAAAATCGCGTGTACGGGTAAACAGATGTGGTTGAAAGATGACGGTTAATTTCTTTTCAGGATACAGCTGTCTTACTGCATCAAAACAGGCACGCAACTCCTCCGGGTGATGCGCATAGTCATCAATATAAATGTGTTCCGGCTCATTAACTACATATTCAAACCTTCTTTTTACCCCCTTGAAAGATTCAATGGCATCTTTTATTTTCTGTGCATCTATGCCGAGCTTAAGCGCTACAGCAATAGCCGCTACTGCATTTTCAACATTGTGATTTCCGGGAAGCATCAGCCCGATGTCAGGGATGGCCACTTCAGCATCTACATAATCAAACACAAATCTCGATCCTTTCACCCTGATGTTTTGTCCTTTGATCTGCGATGGTAAACCAGCACTGTAGCTCAATCCTTGATCCAGGGAAAGTCCATCTTTGACAAATAATGCCCCCCCCGGTTTCAGCTGCGAAGCAAAAATCCTGAAAGATTCCTGTAAATGGCCCTCGTCGCCATAAATATCCAGATGATCTGCATCCATGGAAGTCACTACCGATATATCCGGATGAAGTGTTAAGAAAGAACGGTCATATTCATCCGCTTCCACAACAACCACATTATTTCCACCGATGATAAAATTGCTGCCGTAATTGGTCGCGATCCCTCCGAGAAAGGCAGTGCAGCCATAACCACTCGCGATCAAAACATGCGCAACGATAGCGGATGTTGTGGTCTTGCCATGCGTACCCGCAACGGCGATACAAAACTGGCCTTTACTAATGATGCCCAATACCTCTGAGCGTTTCTTTAAAACAAAGCCATTATCCCTGAAATAATTTAATAGTTCAGCATCTTTAGGGATGGCCGGTGTATAGACAATTAGAATATCTTCACTTTTTTCGCGGAACAATGCAGGCAATGCCGCACTATCATCTATATAAGACACCAGAATTCCCTCTTCCTCCAAGGCCATGGTCAGACCTGTACGCGTTTTATCGTATCCACATACCACACAGCCTCGTTTGGCAAAGTAACGGGCAATAGCGCTCATGCCTATCCCCCCGACACCTACAAAATAGACCCGCTGTATATTGTTCAGTTCCATCAGTTGTTGCCCTCCCCTTCTGCCAGTAGCATGACTTGTTTTGCAATTAAGTTATCTGCATCCGGCAAAGCCATCTTTGCGATCTGCTCCGCATAAATTTTACTTTTCTCTTTATCTTTCAACAAGCTTAAGGCGGCTGTTACCAGTGTATCCTCGGCTGCCCGGTCTGCAATCATCATCGCCGCATTGTTTTGTACCAGCGCCAATGCATTTTTTGTCTGATGATCTTCAGCAACATTGGGGGAAGGCACCAATATCACCGGCTTTTTAATCAGGCACAATTCAGCAATAGTACCCGCCCCTGCTCTTGAAATGATCAGATCAGCAGCGGCGTAGGCCAGATCCATTTTGTTTAAAAACTCAAGGATCCTGATATTGGGATGAAAATCAAGGCCCAAACGCTCCACAATTTGTTTATAATAGAATTTACCGGTTTGCCAGATGACCTGTACGTCGGCTTCTAAAAATTCCTTAATGTGTTTTTCTATGCTTTTATTCAATGTTTCGGATCCAAGACTTCCGCCCGTTACCAATATGGTTTTCTTTAAGGGGTCAAGCTTCAACAGTTCGGCACCGGCGTAGTGCTTATTCAACACGTCAACCACATCCCTCCTCACGGGATTACCTGTTTTCAGCAAATTTGCAGCAGGAAAAAACTGCTCCATCCCATCGAATGCCACACAAATTTTTGCAGCATTTTTTCCCAGCCATTTATTGGTTATGCCCGCGTAAGAATTCTGCTCCTGGATCAGGTAGGGAATCTTTTTTAACGAAGCAGCAAACAGGATCGGGCCGGATGCATATCCACCTACCCCTACAACTACGTCTGGTTTAAAATCAGCAATTATTCGCATGGCCTTGCGCGTACTTCCAAGCAGTTTAAAAGGCAAACTTAAATTCCTGACAATGGAGCCTCTTTGTATCCCGCTGATGTTTAAGCCAATAATTTTGTAGCCGGCAGCAGGCACCTTCTCCATTTCCATACGGCCGTTTGCACCAACAAATAAAATTTCGCAGCCAGGCTCGATACGCTTCAGCGCATTAGCTATGGCTATGGCCGGGAAAATATGCCCGCCAGTACCGCCTCCTGAAATTATTATCCTTGCTGGTCTCATTATTTTATTTTTAAAGCTTATCGCCCTGTCTTTTCTCTTTTATCTTTAATCTTACTATGCCATTGCAGGTATCTCCCCCACAATCACTTTTTTACTTCCCTGTTCCTCAACATCTCTACTTACGCTTAATATGATGCCAAAGGCTATACTTGTAAATATCATTGATGTTCCACCCATACTTACTAAAGGTAAAGGCACTCCTGTTACCGGACCCAGGCCAACTGCAACCGCCATATTCGCAAAGGCCTGTATGGTTAGGCTAAAACTCAATCCGGCAGCCAGCAAAGCGCCAAAAGCCTTGGGACTTTGAGTCACAATTCTTACACACCGGTACAGCAATACCAGGTAGAGCAGGATCACCATTATTGCTCCGATTAACCCATATTCTTCAACGATAATGGCAAAAATAAAATCTGAATAAGGATGCGGTAAAAAGTTACGTTGTGTACTGTTTCCCGGTCCCTTTCCAAATACTCCTCCCGTAGCGAGGGCAATTTTCGACTGGTCGGCCTGATAGGTCTTATCCGAATTCTGCAGCTCAGGATGCAAGAATGAATTTACCCTTGATTTGTAAGTGGCAGCTCTTGGTCCCAGGAATACGATAAACAACAACAATACCGCCCCACCGGCACATACCATCCCAATCTGCTTAATACTGATCCTCCCTATGATCAGCAACAAGATACTCACCCCGAAAAGCATCAGTGCAGTAGAAAGGTTGGCCCAGGCTATCAGTACAAAGACTATACATACAGAGCCCATAATTGGGATAAAGGCTTTTTTAACGTCTTTAATATTCTCCTGCTTCCTGGTCAGCATCCTGGCCAGAAAAGTAATCAGGGCTATTTTGGCCAGATCTGAAGTCTGGAAGGTCAGGCCAATTACCGGAATTTTCACCCAACGGGATGCATCGTTAATATTTGCGCCAAAAACCGCAGTATAGAACAGCAAGGGAATGGTAATGATCATCAATACCTTCGAAATCCCTGCATAGTATTTATAATCAAGCAAATGCGCAATATAGATCATACCAATCCCCATCACCACGAAAATCAGATGCTTGGTTAGCAAGATCTTCTCTACAGTTTTCCCCGTCTTATAAGCATAAGTTCCGGTTGCACTGTAAACGGTTAGTATGGAAATCATCGACAAAAGGATAATGATCAGCCAGATCCAGCGGTCTCCTTTTGTTTTATCTAAAAGCTTATTTATTGCAATCATAATCTACAATTCTTTAACAGCTGCCTTAAACTGGTTACCCCGGTCTTCATAGTTCTTAAACAGATCAAAGCTGGCGCAGGCAGGAGAGAGCAGTACTGTATTTCCTTTTTTTGCCAGATGATAAGCTACCTGAACCGCTTCATGAGCTGAAAATGTGTTAACAATAATTTCAACATCATCTTCAAATGCTTCGTGAATCCGTTTATTATCTTTGCCCAAACATACAATGGCCCGTACCTTCTCACGTACCATATCCTTTAACATGTCGTAATCATTTCCCTTATCAACACCACCCATAATTAATATGATGTCGGCACTTACACTTTCCAATGCATACCATGTGGAATTCACATTGGTAGCCTTCGAATCATTGATGTAATCCACACCGGAAATCTTTGCAACGTGCTCCAGCCGATGCTCAATATTTTTAAAATCCCCCATACTCTCCCGTATAGCAGTATTTCTGATATCTAATACCTTAGCTACTATGCCCGATGCCATAGAGTTATAAATATTGTGTTTCCCCTGCAGGGCTAAATCTGTAATAGACATGGTTAGTGGGTCGTTTAGGTTTATATTGATGTGTATGTTGTTGCTTTCAAGGTAGGCTCCTGCTTCAATCTTCTTTCTGATCGAAAAGGGATATGTTTTTGCGTTCAGCTTTGTGCTTTTCAGCACCTTTAAAGTTTCCTCATCATCAGCACAGTAAATAAAAACATCATCACTGTTCTGGTTTTGTGCAATCCTCATCTTTGACGCAGCATAATTGCCCAATTTATAATCGTAGCGATCTAAATGATCAGGGGTTATATTTAAGAGCACTGCGATATCCGCTTTAAAATCGTACATGTCGTCCAGCATAAAGCTGGATATCTCCAATACATACCAGTCGAAGTCTGACATCGCTACCTGTGCGGCAAAACTGTGACCTATGTTTCCCGCAAGTCCAACATTTAGTCCTGCGTTCTTTAAAATATGATAGGTCAGCATCGTTGTAGTTGTCTTACCATTAGAGCCTGTAATGCAGATCGTTTTCGCATTGGTGTAGCGTTTGGCAAACTCAATCTCAGATACGACAGGGATCTGCTGGGCCTTAACCGCTCTGATGATGGCGGCGTTGTCTGGTATTCCGGGACTCTTAATTACTTCAACTGCGGTAAGTATTTCTGCCTCGCTATGTTTATTCTCTTCGTAGGTGATATTCAGTTCCTGTAACTTTTCCTTATACTGGGATGGGATTGGTCCAAAATCAGACAAGAACACGTCGAAGCCTTGCTTCTGCGCCAGCATTGCTGCACCAATCCCGCTTTCTCCGCCCCCAAGAATTGCTATTAGCTGTTTTCCCATTACCGTAGTTTTAAAGTGATGATCGTGATGATGGCCAGCAGGATTCCGATGATCCAGAACCGCGTTACAATTTTTGCTTCATGGTACCCTTTTTTCTGATAATGATGATGCAGCGGCGACATTAAAAATATCCTTCTGCCTTCACCGAATTTCCTCCTGGTGTACTTGAAATAGGAAACCTGCATAATTACTGACACCAGCTCAATCAGGAACAACCCGCATAAAATTGGGATCAAAAGCTCCTTGCGAATCATAATGGCGAATGACGCAATGATTCCCCCGATGGCCAAACTTCCGGTGTCACCCATAAAAACCTGAGCAGGATAAGAGTTATACCAAAGGAAGCCAACGCAGGCCCCAACAAAAGCGCCTGCAAAGATCATGAGCTCACCTGAATTAGGAATGTACATGATATTCAGATAATCTGCAATTACTGTGTTACCTGAAACATAAGCCAGTAAACCGAGGGTAATACCAATTATTGCTGACGTACCTGTAGCCAGACCATCAATACCATCTGTAATATTGACACCATTTGATACCGCTGTAATGATGAACACCGTAAAGGCCAGAAATATCAGGAATGCATATTTTTCATACCCTGGTCCCAAAAACTTAAGCACTTTGGCGTAATCAAACTCGTTGTTCTTATAAAAA
>CBFGNP010000102.1:0-9296 GCA_965650095.1 uncultured Pedobacter sp.
ATACTGGCAGTGGTTCTCCAAAAGGGGGGTTAAATAACCCTTATGTGAAATTGAAATATACTGCCAACACTTTTGCCATTGGTCTTGATCTGCATGCCTTCAGCCTGAATCAGGATATGAAAAAAGCAGATGGAAGTTTGGTAGGCAGGAATCTTGGTAAAGAGGCAGATCTGCTGCTGAATTATAGCATGAACAAGTTTACCAATATCGAATTGGGTTATTCCATGATGAAGGCCACTTCCAGTATGCCATTTGCCAAAGGACAGGCGCTAAACGATGCAGCGGCCGCTGAGTTCGATAAGACACCTAAATGGGCTTACCTGATGATCAGGTTTAGTCCGGATTTCCTCTCCAGCAAACCTTAACCCGAATCCTGGATGCGCAGCCAGCAGCTTGTACACAAAATAAATAAATCTTATCTTGTCATCTCTTGCCAACGCCGGGAATTCGGCCAGACCGAGAAACACAAATAATATTCAAAAATAATGATTCGTATGCGTAAAAAAATCCTTGTATGGGGTATGAGCTGTCTGCTGGTGACTGGCTCTGCCAACTGTTTGTTTGCTTCAGCAAAATGCCAGGTCAACACACAGCAGGCAGCCGATCCCAAAGAACTGATTGGCCGCTGGGACCTTACTGTTGATGAGAACGGAAAAGCGGTTCCTTCCTGGCTCGAAGTTAAACTTTCTGGTTTCCGCACTTTGGTCGGGCATTTTGTTGCTTCGTCGGGTAGCGCGCGCCCTGTAGCCGAATTAAAATTTGATAACGGCAAGTTCAGATTTGAAATCCCACCGCAATGGGAGCGTGGAACTGCAAATTTTGTAATTCAGGGAGAATTGACAGCCTCCGGAATTCAAGGTACCATGATAACAAGTGAAGGAAAGAAATATAGCTGGACCGGCGTAAAAGCACCTTATTTAAAAAGGACAGCAATACCTGTATGGGGCAAATCCATCAATTTATTCAACGGAAAGGACCTGTCCGGCTGGAAAGCTACCGGTCCGAACCAATGGCTGGTAAAAGAGGGTATTCTCACCAGTCCGAAGGCGGGTTCAAACCTGGTGACGGAGCAGAAATTTAACGACTTTAAACTTCAGGTCGAATTCAGGTATCAAAAAGGCGGGAACAGCGGTGTATATTTAAGAGGCCGTTACGAAACGCAAATAGAAGATAGTCCGAAGGATGCACATCCTAACAGTGTGCTGTTTGGTGGAATCTACGGTTTCCTTACTGCTAATGAGATGGTAACACTTGGGCCAGGCCAATGGCAGACTTACGACATTACATTGGTTGGCAGAATGGTGACTGTGGTAGCGAATGGCAAAACAATTATCAGCAACCAGGAGATTCCTGGGATAACCGGCGGGGCCTTAGATAGTAACGAAGGTGAACCGGGGCCGATTTACCTGCAGGGAGATCACATGCCGATCGAGTTCAGAAAAATAACAATTACGCCCGCAAAGTAAAAGCTTAGCGTGTAGCAACAGAAGCCGGAGACAGTAAAAGCTGTCCCGGCTTTTTTAGTGTAAAAATTTACTGTTTAAATATTTCCAGATGTAATTTGAAAACATTAAGTTTAGGGATATGCGCTGCTAATGCGTATTTTTTTATGATAAGCAATCATCCCATGAAACAGCAATCAGACCTTTCCGATGAAAAATTTAATGCTATTTTTACCTATGCCCCGCTTGGATTGGTGGAAATCGACGGAAAGGGAGAAGTGATACAACTCAACTTAATAGGGCAGTCCCTGTTGCACCCGCTATGTGAGATCTACCAGGTAGATGCCACTAACATTTACCCCATATTGGATCATATTTATCCGGGACTGTCAGAAAAAATCCGTACTTCGGAACAGCCAAGAGGACAAATTATACACAACGATTTACACCGTTTTGTACTGCCTCCTCCGCATGATCAGAGTGAAAAGCATTTTCAGTTTAGCGTTACCAAAATGTTTGAGGATTGCATCATTATGAGCTTTGAGGATTTCAGCCGTAAGCGCCTGGAAGAACAGGCGATGCAGCAGGCCAATCTGGACAGTGCTGTTGCCAAGGGTAAGTTTGAAATCGCATCAGAAGTATTGCATGACATAGGAAATGCAGTTGTAGGTTTCGGCTCCTACCTGACCCGGCTTAGCCGGTCTATGGAGCAGAACAATATAGAGAATCTGCAAAATGTGGCCGGCTTTTTAAAAGTCCAGCAGGCAGCACTGGCTACCGCGCTGGGTGATCAGAAAGCCAGGGCCTTGCTGGATCTGATGGATGGAATTGCCAAAGCGCAAAAAGACACTTATGAAGAAACCAACCGCGCGATCACTGAACAGTTGAATATCATCAGCCACATTCAGGAAATTCTCAATATCCAGCGTCATTACGTAACGGGTCATGGTGCGCCTGAGCGCAAGCCGGTTAACCTGAAGGAAATCATCGAGGACTGCCAGTCTATGCTGTTCGCCTCTTATGATAAGAAAGGCATTACGCTTAGCTTTAATACGGCCGAGCAGAAACCTATGGTTAAGGGAGACCGGACGAAGTTGATGCAGGTCATTTTAAATCTGTTGAAGAACAGCATTGAAGCGATAGATTTAGATGCCCCTGAAAAAAGGATAAGTATTGAATTGTTGATGCAGAATAACTTACTGCAGCTGATCATTAAGGATACCGGTAAGGGCTTTGATTCAGCCACAGCTGCCAGTCTTTTTGACCGTGGCTTTACCACCAAAAATACGGGCACTGGTTTGGGCTTGTACAATTGCAGATCTATTATAGAGAGCCACGCAGGTGCAATTCATATCAACAGCGAGGGCCCCGGTATGGGGGCAACAACCCTGATTAAGTTTGCCATTTGAGTTTGTCCGAGAATCCGTCCCTAAATATTTTATAATGAACCAAGTAAATACGTCCGTGTTAGTGATTGACGATGAAGAAATGGTGCGCGATAATATTGAAGAAATTCTGGTGCCCCGAAAACTTCCCTTAACAGATACTCATATCAGTAAGGCAGCCAGTATTTTGTTTGATACCCCAGAGCCAATATTAATGCCGCGGACTTCTAAAATCCCTGTTTTCACGGTAGACAAAGCCGCTAACGGCATGGAGGGCGTAGAGCTGGTTAAAAGAGCGATCCAGGAAGGCCATCCTTACGCAGTCATTTTTCTGGATATCCGAATGCCGGGTTGGGACGGTTTGGAGACTGCGATGCAAATTCGTAGGCATGACAGCCAGGCGGAAATTATTTTTATCACAGCTTACAGCGACCGCACTATAGAAGATATTGTCGGTCAGGCCGGGCAAAATGTCGGTTATCATTGTAAGCCATATGCTGCTGAGGAAATTGTCTTACTGGCAACAAAAGCGGCAACTGATTACGACAGGCTCCGCAATCTGGAGAAGTTAATTGCATCCATCTCATCCATCGGTTTAAATGAACTGCAGTTAAATTCCCTGCTCAAAAATATTCTTGAACAGCTGGCTGCCTCGGTGGGAACAGATATGGCTTTGCTGGGAAGGCTGAGCGATGATTTTAGCTACGAAAAGATCCTTTCAATAGGGGCTATTGATGAAAGAATTAACCTGGATGAATTAATCTTAAGGGTGAAAAACATTGAAATAAAAGCCGACGAAGTGGTTCAGCTGGATGAGCTGGTTTTGGCCAGGCTCGACTGCTATTCGGTTTTTGCGGTGCTGCAAAAGCAGGAGAAACTAAAAACAGAGAAAATGTATTTGCTCAAGCTGTTTGTGCAAAATGCTGCCCAGGCGATTAGAAATGCAGAATTAAATGAGCAATTAATCCAAAAGGAGAAGCTTTCTATTGTCGGAAAAGCAATTGGTATGGTGATGCATGATCTGCGTTCGCCCATTCAGAATATGAAAGTGATTACGGCCATGATGCGGGAGGAAAGCGGGGAACAGGAACTGATCAATGCGCTGGATGAATGTGCCGTGCAGGCTTCCGAAATATTTGAGGATTTTTTAGATTTTATCAGGGAAAGCCCGGTTAAAAAGGAAGCCGTAAATTTGAAGAATGTAATTGGTGCTGCGGTTAAGCTTGCCCTCGGCTCTGCTAACCAACAAGGAATACCCATTCAACAATCCATTCCGGATGATCTGGTTGCGCAGCTTGAAGAACGAAAGATCAAGCGGGCAATGATGAATCTGATTAGCAATGCGCTGGAGGTGTTATGCGACAAAAAGGTAGAGAATCCGGTCCTGGAAATTAGGGCTAGTGAAACAGTGGGTCAGTTATCCATTACGGTCCGTGATAATGGACCGGGAATTGATGCGGGGATCATCAAAACCCTTTTTGAACCATTTACTACCATGAATAAAAAGAACGGAACGGGCCTTGGACTCGCCATTGCAAAACAATGCGTTACTGCTCATGGGGGAACCATCACGGCAACAAATGACAAGGGGGCGGTTTTTAAAATCCTTTTGCCATTCAGATGATCGCTATGAACGGATGACACTCAAACCTTTTTAGTAGCCTTATGTTATTAAGGTAAAACATTGGTTATGAAATGTATAAAGTTATTTATCATCCTGCTGATCAGTGGGGTGGTATGGTCTTGCAGTCCGGTCACAAGAATTACAGGATCCTGGGTAGATCCCGCTGCGAAACAGAAAATGCTGACTGGCAAAACGATTTTTATCGCCTCTCTGACCAGGAATATGAAAGTAAGGACTGAGTTGGAAAGGGGACTAGCGGAGCTCGCACTATTAAAAAATGTCAAAACGGTAAGCGGTAGTGATTATTTCAGCCCTGATTTTTATCAAAAAATACCAGCGGAAAAGCAGCTGCTGTCTCGGATCAAGAATTCAGGTGCCGACGCTATTCTTACCATATCGTTGATTAATAAAGAAAGCGAAACCCGCTATGTTCCCGGATATAGGTCTTACTCGCCTTACCCTTATTACAGGTGGTATGGAGGATTTTATAGTTACTACAATTATTGGGGACCGAGATTTTATGAGCCCGGCTACTATGTAACAGACAAGACGTATTTTATGGAAACCAACCTGTACGACCTCGGAAGCAATAAACTGATCTGGTCGGCACAGTCTGAAACCGTTAACCCTGGTTCCATTGATAATTTTGTAAGGACATACCCTAAGGTATTGATAGACCAGATGGTTAAAGATGGCCTCTTACCGATGTAGTGCATTGGTGCCTTTTGCCTGATAAAGTTATTTCTAACATAGAACGATGGAAACAAATATGGAAAACGATTTTGGAAAGGATCATGTTCCGGCACAGCATACCGGGACTGAAATGAATGCGGTAGAAAAGACTGAACTTGGATCTGAAGAGGAAGCCATACTTTTTTTTAGGGTCGTTAAGGAGCGTTTGCTGGACGTTAATCATTGGGCAGAAATTGCTGATGTCCCAATGTCGGCATTTTCTTTAACCGATGCACAGGGGAAAGAAGTGCAGCGTAAGGCTACCGACGGAGATCATATCAAGATTGATATCCCCGGGCCAGGTACAAAAGCAGGAAAGGGATACGACTGGGTGGTCATTGAACAGATCAGGGATGAACTGGAGGATGGGGCCGAAGTATTGAGTTTGACCGTACGGCCTGCAGCCAATCCTTCCGGTGATGACCAAAATGTGGCCCATTTTCTCCAGGCTGAGGCCACTTCAACCTTTCAGGTTAAACGCATAAAAAATACCGTTTACGCGGAAGAACATGGGAGAAATGAAGTGCCAAATACCGATACGGAAGATACGATGGATAATATTCGTAATATGTTTGTAGGCTGGGGAGCGAAGCTTGGTTTTTCTTATCCGCAGTGGAAAGCACTGGTTAAAGGACTGCTGGACAATAAAAATCCGTATAAAACAAATATATAACAGCTGCTGTTCCCTATCATCAAAGGTTCCATCTAATAATCATAAACAATAGACAGATGAAGACGACAACAACTAATTTTTTAATGCTGATGATCTGCCTCTGTTTTGCGGCTTGTCAGGGTACTGACAAGGAGGGGAATAGGCAGTTAGACAGTGCCTCTGCCGGCGATCCCGATTCGGTTCAGCGGAAAGACACCCTAAAAAATCCAAGAAATATAACGCATCTAAGTAAGGTAGATGAAGATGGTGATGCTTTTCTTGATACTGCAGCAATTGGTGGTTTGGTAGAAGTTGAGTTGGGCAAGCTGGCTTTAAAGCAATCGGCTCATGCAGAAGTAAAGAAATTTGCGGCGCAAATGGTAGCTGACCATAGTAAGGCCAATACGGAGCTGAAAATGATTGCGCGAAAACTCAAGATACTCGTACCTGAGGGCTATCTTCCGGAGGTGAAAGCACATGTCGAAGCACTGAAAAAATATTCCGGAAAGGAATTCGATGTTCATTATATGGACATGATGGTCAACGATCATGTGAAAACGCTGGATCTTTTCAGGTCTGCAAGCAGTTTAAGGCCTGAAATTAGAGATTTTGCTGCCAAAATGCTGCCCATACTGGAGAAACATGATAAGATGGCCAGGGCGATGCGCGCCGGATTAAAATGAGTTCATGATTAGTTTTATCTGCCTGCAATGAGTCTTACCGAATATAAAAAGAAAAGGTCGTTTAAGGAGACACCTGAGCCTGACGGTGGTGAAGCATCCGGGAAAGAGCTGCGTTTTGTGATACAGAAACACGACGCTTCGCATTTACATTACGATTTTCGGCTCGAAATGGATGGCGTGCTGAAAAGCTGGGCGGTACCAAAGGGGCCTTCTACTGATCCGGATGTGAAGCGTCTGGCCATGATGGTGGAAGATCACCCTTACGACTATCGTAATTTTGAAGGGGGTATTCCTAAGGGACAGTATGGTGGTGGGACAGTGATTGTATGGGATGAAGGTACCTATACCACTGCTGAACCTGTTGAGGGGGGGATAAAAAAACAGGAGAAACAGCTGCTGAGCCAGCTTCATAGCGGCAAGATTAAAATAATACTAAATGGTAAAAAACTTAAGGGCGAATTTGCACTCGTGAAAGCTTACGGAAGGGGGGAGAATAGCTGGCTGCTCATGAAACTGGAAGATAAGTATGCCAAAAAGGAGGATATACTGTTAAAAGACAAATCAGTGCTCAGCAGAAAGACGATTCAGCAAATGAAAAAAAAACCGGACCGGATCTATGGACGCAACACCCAGCCGCATGAGCCTGTAGAAGTGGACAAGGTCAGTAATGCCGTTGAACCAAAAAGCAAATCGGTTAAAGCGGCCGGCAGCAATCTGAAGGCCCTGCTTAAAAAGTCAGTCAAACAAGCCTTTTTTGACAAAGTTCAGCCCATGCTGGCAACGCTGGTAGATGAGGCTTTTGATGAGGAGGGCTGGATGTATGAAATCAAATGGGATGGTTACCGCGCAGTGGCCTTTATGAATAAGGGCAAAGTAGAACTCAAATCCAGGAATGATAAGTCATTTAATGAGAAATTTTATCCCATTTATGAAGAACTGAAAGCCTGGGGCATCAATGCAGTGGTCGATGGTGAAGTGGTCGTGGTGAATGAGAAAGGTATGGCCAACTTCGGCGCTTTGCAGAACTGGCGCAGTGAAGCTGATGGTGAACTGTTGTATTACGTTTTTGATATATTGTGGTATGATGGCTTCAATTTGACGGGACTGTCATTAAAAGAACGGAAGTCCATCCTGACTGGCCTGGTGCCCGAAAAATCAGCAATTCTTTTGAGCAGGGATTTTGAAACTTCCGGCATCGGGTTTCTGGATGCTGCAAAACGCATGGGGCTGGAGGGCATTATAGCCAAGCGAAGCGAAAGTGAATACCACACCGGCAACCGTACGCGTGAATGGTTAAAGATTAAAGCCAATAAGCGGCAGGAGGTGGTTATTGGTGGCTATACCAATAATAAAGATAGCGACAAACCCTTTAGTGCCTTATTGGTAGGCGTATTTGATCAGGGGAAGTTTGTGTATACCGGTAAGATCGGCACAGGCTTTAATATACAAAAACAAAAGGAAATGCTGGAGCAGTTTCAACCGCTGATCATTAATAAACCTGCTTTTGCGGAGGAGCCTGATATCAATAAGCCGAGCCGGTTCAGGCCAAATCCTCCGAAAGCAAAAGCCACCTGGCTAAAGCCGGAGCTGATCTGTGAGGTGAGCTTTGCCGAAATGACCACTGATGGAGTGATGAGGCATCCTTCCTTTGAAGGGATGCGGGAAGATAAAAAACCAAAAGAGGTAGTTTTAGAAATAGAAGCCGATACGGATGAGGTCATTAGCGAACAAAAAAAAGAGGACCTTAAACATGCAGATGAAGCGCTGATTGCACCCAGGGGTAAAGCGATGCGTAAGACTTTACTGAACCCTAAAGAAGAAACGCAGGTGAAGAAAATAAATGGGCGGACTTTGAAGTTTACGAATTTAAGTAAGGTCTTCTGGCCGCTGGAAAAGATAACCAAGCGCGACATGATCAATTATTATTACCAGATCGCACCCTTCATATTACCCTATCTGAAAGACCGCCCGCAGTCTATGAACAGGCATCCCAACGGGATTACAGGAAAGAGTTTTTATCAAAAGGATGTAACCGGAAAGGCACCTGAATGGATTAAAACGTACCTTTATCACAGTGAGGGTGATGATTCTGACAAGCATTTTCTGGTAGGGGACGATGAGGCAACCCTGCTGTATATGGCAAGTCTTGCCTGCATTGAGATCCATCCATGGAATAGCACCATAGAAAAACCTGACCACCCAACCTGGTGCATCATTGATCTTGATCCTGATCAAAACTCCTTTGATCAGGTGATCCTGGCGGCCCAGGTAACGAAAACGGTGCTTGATGATATGGGCGTTCCCTGCTATTGCAAGACGAGCGGTTCTACAGGGCTGCATATTTATATTCCACTCGGAAATAAATATACTTATGAACAGAGCAAGGAGTTTGCCAGAATCATTGTTACTTTGGTTCACCGCGAACTGCCGGAATTTACAAGCCTGGAACGCATAGTCAGTAACCGGAAAGGTAAAATGTATCTGGATTTTTTACAGAACCGGCCACATGCCACCATTGCGGCGCCTTATTCTTTACGCCCTAAGGCTGGCGCGACTGTTTCGATGCCTTTGCACTGGGAGGAGGTTAAAACAGGTTTGCGGATGAAGGATTTTACGATCTTTAACGCAGTGGCACGTGCCAATGAACTGGAGGATATCTTTAAACCTGTATTGGGAAAGGGCATTGATATGGCAAAGGCAATAGGGGATAAACAGCTGAAAAAATGATGGGGAAGCAAAGTGCAGGGATCTTGTTGTACAGAGGCACGGAGAAGGGTT
>CBFGNP010000103.1:0-9282 GCA_965650095.1 uncultured Pedobacter sp.
AAGTAGATTCTTACGTATGAGTGCTATTGCTTCTCTTGATGCGATGGTGAATAGCCAGGCGCGAAAATTATTAATATGAGGTAGTTGGTCACGGGAAATCCATACCCGGATAAACGTTTCCTGAATGACCTCGTCTCCATTGTCCTCGCTATGATCTATTCGGCTGACAAATTTAAGAAGGCTGGAATAATAGCGCCTAAATATCTGGCCAAAAGCAAGCTCATCCCCTTCTGCTGCCCGCAAAAGCAATTCTTTCTCGTTATCTGTTAAATCCTTTGCCAATGAGCCTGCAATAATTATTATCTAACAAAAGTATAAATGTATAAAACAATATTAAGGTTGTTTCAGACTACCCCATAATGCATGAAAATGTGCACTCCGGATATGGCCGGAGTACTGACACAAACTATAGAAGGGTGACAAAGAAAAATGTACTATTGATCCTTAAAGTTTTTTAAGGTTTTTAAATAATCAACAAAGTTTGACATATCCCCGCTCCTGCTAGGTCTTGAATTTTGGACTATTATTATTTCAAAACTTTATATCTAATGTGTGTCACCATGCTGGTTCCGCTTATCTCAACCGGTTCGAGCTTGAGATCTGGCACGCCTTCGAAAAGTCGCACCCCAGCACCAATAGTAACAGGGACAACATGCAGCCATAATTCATCAACTAGACCAGCAACTAAATACTGATTGACGGTATTTGCTCCTCCCATGATCTTTACATTTCGATCTCCTGCAGCTTCCTTCGCCTTTCTAAGTGCCTCTTCAATGCCATCCGTAATAAAATAAAATATCGTCCCGCCTTTCATTTCGACTGGTGCACGTTCATGGTGGGACAGCACAAAAACTGGAGCATGATATGGAGGGTTGTCGCCCCACCATCCTTTCCATTTTGATTGGCCTCTTCTGTCTTTAGGACCAAACATATTACTGCCCATGATAAATGCCCCTGCATCAAGAATAGCGTCTATTTCCTTTTTATGACTATGCTTTTCCGGCTCAGAAAACATCCAACGATCCAGCAAGTCTGAATCGAAATTATCTCCAAATGGTTTTTCAAAACTTTGGTTATAGCCGGCAGCATACCCATCCAGGGACATTGTTAATCCGCATGTTACTTTTGCTTGTTCCATAATTTTAAATTTAAGGATTATTGTTTTAACGCGCCGTCGTTACTGAGCTACACCTCCTGAATAAAGATAAGAATTAACAATAGTATCCTTAAAACTGGAAAAAAATAACTCTGGATAGATAAATAAAAAAGACCTCATTCCTTGATACTGTACATGCATGGGAACAGGGGAAAACTTCCGCCTGCAAAAAAAGTTAAAGGAACTTGAACTTTTGCTGGAAAATATTGCATTCCCAAGTATTTCGTAGATGCTCAGAAAAAGGTATCCTATTTTGAAGGGACAAATTGGCTACTGAGTAGCAAATACGTTTAGCATATAATGCGAAATCAAGTTGACACATGCTGTCTCCTGGTTGCAAATAAAAAATAAGCAATCACCAATATGACTACGAAAAGATAGGGTCCAATAATCAATTCCCAAGCGTATCCGACATGCTCACCTGCGATGATAATGATTCCGGAATGATCTCCGCCTGCTGTTCGGGGTATTAGTTGCTGGGCATAGTTCCAGCCAAGATGCAGCCCAACAGGTAAAAACAATTTCCCCGTTCTTTGGTAGGCGAGCCCAAACAATACGGACCCCAGACCGGTAGTGAGCATCACTGAAACCATGGTTGACAGGTCCATGTTATGGTCAAGATGCATTAAACCAAATGGAATGGCAATAAAGATCTGTGCAGCTAAAGGGCCATAATGTTGAAGCAGCGTTTGGAAAGGATATCCGCGGAAAACGAACTCTTGTATGAGGGCCGACCAAAGGCAGGTAAAGAACGCGATTGCCACGTAAACAGGATCAATATGCGAATTGAAACTCCAAGGGTCTTGGGTGAGCAGTAAAGTGATCAAAACGGTAGCCATGAGCATAAGCCCGCCAGTTGCCAGTCCAGAAAAAAACTCATTATAGTCTTTTTTATTGCAGGGCATGAAACCAAGGGATCGGATCGACCCACCTTCAGCATGTATGAATATCCAACTGATGACCAACGATATCAAAAGAAAGAATAGGAAATCGTTCAATATTGCCACTGTTCCGGCTACAAGGGTAGCCAGCCACAACACCAGGAAATAAACCAGGACTTTTAGCCATGCAGGCCATAAATTTAATTGCGATTTCATGTCATTTGTTTTTTTGACAAAAGGACACATCGTTAGGCAACGATACAATTAAAACCGACAGACAGCAATAACTATTCGTCAAACTGGCTGAAGGCATCAACCAGACAAAAGAAAAGCTAATCAATGCTTAGTTGGTAACATCAGTCTGTTCATCGGAATTCTGATCGTTTTGGTCGTTTAGATTTGAATATGAGGGATAAAATAGCGGATATTTAGTTATGCAAATCACCGCAGCGATAGAAAGAATTTATGCCAAGACCTCCCTCAGAATAGGTCTGCATATTTTTTTTTGGATGCTTATGTTCGTGGTAAGGGCATATCTTACTTATGTATCCTTTAATGTATACCGTGCTTTCTCTGCTCAGGCTTATTTATTGCTCAATTTAAACAGCACCGTATTGATGGCAGCCTTCTACTATATCATGGTTTATGCCTTAATCCCTTATTCGTTACATAAACGAAAATACCTTATCGGTGTGATTTTTATCCTGATCCTGTTAATCCTATACACTACTGCAGATACTGCCGCCGAATCCTTGATCATCAAAGAATGTGAACAATGCGTCTTATCACTTCGTAAATACAATACCAGTTATGGGGCCTACCTAAACCGTGGCCTGATCAATGTTGTACTTACCAGGCTGCTGAGCTTGGGATCACCAATATTGCTGCTGTTTTCACTTTGCATTCCTTTCAGTATTAAAATGGGCATACAGTTTTTCAGGGAAAAATTACATTCACTGCAACTGGAAAAAGACAATCTCCAATTGGAATTCAATTTCCTGAAAGCCCAGGTCAATCCTCATTTTCTGTTTAATTCTATGAACAATATCTATGGATTAATCATCAGCGGGAACAAAGAGAAATCAGCCGCCTTAGTAGCACGCCTTTCTGAACTCCTGCGTTACACCTTGTATGATGCAAACGAACGAAACATGCCCCTGCTCAAAGAAATAAAACTGCTTCAAGATTATTTGGAACTTGAAAAGGTGAGATTAAATGAAACCAAGGTAAAGTTTGATTGGAATTTGGATCGAAATGATTACACCATCGCTCCTTTACTTTTAATGCCCCTGATTGAGAATGCTTTTAAGTATTGTGGGGATTCGCCTGATTCGTTTGTCCATATTTACCTGGCGATTTCAAAAGGTGAACTGCATGTGCGTATGGATAACAGTATAGACAGTGGACGTGTTTCCAGTAGTAATGGTGGAATTGGACTTGCCAATTTTGAAAAAAGGATGGATATGTACTATAAAAATAGGTATAGTTATGTGTCGGATATTTCGACTAATCGGTATGCAGTAATCTTAACGCTCCAATTGATATGAACATAGCCTGCCTGATTGTTGATGACGAACCCATTGCCAGGGATATCATAGAAAGTTACCTCCTGAAATTCCCGGAATTAACTCTTGTCAAAAGCTGTAAAAATGCCATTGAGGCCTATGAAGTACTATATGCACATCCCATAGACCTGGTTTTTCTGGATATCCACATGCCTGTAATCACCGGAATAGAATTCCTGAAATCGCTTCGTAATCCCCCCTTAATTATATTTACAACAGCATATTCCCATTTTGCGGTAGAAGGATTTGAGCTGAATTCTGTGGACTACCTGCTTAAGCCCATTACGTTTGAGCGTTTTTATCTGGCAGTTGAGAAAGCGATTGAGAAGTTCAATTATAAGCGGCAGGTATTCCCGGTAAAGCCCGATACGCCCCATTATGTCTTTGTTAAACAGGACACCAAGCTGGTAAGGATCGACCTTCAGGACATTGTTTACATTCAGGCAGAGAGAGATTTTGCTTCTGTATATCTCGGTAAAAAAAGAATCCTTGCCAGTCAGCACCTTAAAATATTCGAAAAGTTGCTTCCGACCAATCAATTCATCCGCATTCACCGATCTTATATCATAAATTTTGACAAGATCACCGGAATAAAAGGAAATGAAGTTGAATTACATGATCAATGTATCCCTATTGGACCGAACTATCGACAGGAACTTATGAACAGATTGACTATTTAATAAGGCAAGCCCTTTTCAGCGTGTTCTTTTATCACCGCATTACGTTTGACCAGTAAGTCTTTCAGGTAGCCGGATAAGAACAGCAAATCAGCAATCCTCCCTAATATCCCCAGAGGCGAAACATAATTAAATATATCTATCATCAGGGTTCCACTGCCATATTCAATAAACCGATGCTCGTGCCGGATGGATTTAAATGCGCCTTGAATCATTTCATCAACAAAGAAATCAGGGCTTTCAAATCGGGTGATCTTGCTGCTTAGCTTTTGTGTAATGCCAAAATGCCTGGCCTGCCATGTAACAGTTTCATTTAACTCAATCAAACCAGACAATCGTCCTGCGACTGCCTTTTCATTGGTATGCTTTGTAGAAAGCTGGTGCAGATCAATGCTGCGTGCGAGATCGAAAACAGTTTGCTTTTCGGCGTTGATAAAGGTTTCAAGCATTATTACGGGCATGTTTTAAAGATATTAAAGAATACAAGTATAGGAAAAGCATACCTATAACGGCCCCAATGGTATACACTACCTTAAAATTTATCGAGGAGGGCTCATCTAATAGCCAAAAAATGGATAAAAGCATTCGCCGAAATAAAATGGTTGAATATAGGTAATCAAGTGTTTTCGAAAGACGGCTTATCCTACTGCTGACCAGCTACTCCTATAGGGCACATATCTTTTAGTTTGCAGACTATAACCACCTATGATTCGTCAGTTTAGTTTATTACCTTTGTATTTGATTTGTATAATACCAAGATCATGCAAACAGGAACAGAAACACTGCCCGAATTCTACCAACGCACCAACCAGGCTATGCCTGCTGATTTGCTTTCGAAAACAGGTGTCAGCCATTTCAACGTGAAAGAACGCACCTGCCAAAGCAAATTTACGCCCTATAATCGCCGCGATTATTATAAGATCTGCCTGATCATTGGCGATGGGGTTCATACTGCGGGAAACAAGGAAGCACTGATAAAAAATAATGGAATCATATTTTCTCATCCCTCCGTTCCTTCTGCTTACCGAGCGGCTTCCGAATTTCAATCAGGCTTTTATTGTCTTTTTAACGATACTTTTTTACTGAACGGCATCCGGCAGGAGATCAGGTACCGGAGCGCATTGTTTAACCCGGCAGTACCACCCGTCATCAACTTAACTTCCGAACAGGTTGGCCGGTTCGCTAACTTGTTCCGGGAAATGGAAGCGCTCTTGTCCGGCCCTTATCTTTATAAACACGATATGATCCGAAGCCTACTGCAAATGGTGATACTGGAAGGCATCCAGCTGCAAGGGCCCGTGCAGCAGCAAAATGCGAATGATAGATTGATCGCAAAGTTTTTCAGTGTACTCAATCAACAGTTTCCTGTTGATTCTCCGGAAAATCCTTTAACCTTACTAAACCCTGCTGCGTATGCCGATCAATTAAGTATTCATGTTAATCATCTGAACAATGTAGTGAAAAAAGCGACCGGCAAAACTACGCGTGAGATCATTCATGAACGGATTGTAGAAGAAGCAAAAACTTTATTACTCAATACCGATTGGGATGTAGCTCAGATTGCTTATACGCTAGGCTTTGAGTATCCCTCGCATTTTAACAAATATTTTAAGCAAAACACCCGCACTACCCCGTTATTGTTTAGAGAACAATTAAAACACCCAATTAATATTTGATTTGTATAAGCATTGCTTTGATTTATCTTACCAATAGGTTTGTTTCCTGACTACTTTTGTTGCCATAATACAAGCTTATGAAAAATATCAAAGAACCTAATAAAGGCATCGGCACCATTTTAGCATTTTCCCTTATTCCGATAACCGGTTTCGCCTTGGATATTTACATTCCTTCCTTACCCGACATGAGCGCGAAGCTGGGTACAACGCCCGCAGCCATACAACTCTCCATTTCTATATTTTTAGCGGCTTATGGAATAGGCCAGTTATTGGTAGGCAGTTTACTGGATAGTTATGGACGGTTTATTCCTAACATCATTGCCTTAGCCGGGTTCAGCCTGGCAAGTTTCGCTATTGCTAATACCGGCAATTTACAAATGATCTATTACATGCGTGCTATACAAGGTATCATGTCGGCTGTTATTGTTGTTAGCAAAAGATCATATTTCTTCGACCTTTTTTCCGGCGAAAAACTTAAACACTATACCAGTTTGTTTTCCGTGATCTGGGCCGCCGCTCCCATCGTTGCACCATTTGCGGGCGGGTATTTGCAAACCCATTTCGGCTGGCAATCCAATTTCTATTTCCTTGGTTATTTCGCTTTAGTGTTCCTGATTTTGGAGCTGATTTTCAGCGGTGAAACGATCGCTGTAAAAGTCCCATTTCGCTTAAAGGTTATTGGTAACGCCTATCGTTCCATGTTAGGCACATGGGATTTCACCTCCGGCCTGCTTGTTTTGGGTCTTTCATATGGTGTTTTGATGATTTACAATATGTCAAGCCCTTTCCTGATCGAAGAGGCTATGCATTATCCGGCAACTGTTACGGGCAATTGTTCGATGGTTTCAGGTCTTGCTTTACTGGTAGGGGGCTTAGTATCTAAAGCACTGATCTCCAAGGGATTTTTTAGAAAGATGTTGGCTGCTGCTGTGATCCAATTAATCCTCTCTGGTTGTTTGATATTGCTCACCTTAAAAGTAAATAACCTGTATACATTAATGGCTTATGTGGTATTATTGCATTCAGCAGCTGGCTTTGTGTTTAACGGTATGCTGGCTTACTGTCTTACGCGCTTTACGCAATATGGTGGGATGGCCAACGGTTTAACAGGCGGCGGGTTTATCATTTCCACCTCGGCTTTCAGCTTCGTAGTGGTCAAACTTATTAGCATAAATAATCAAGCCTGGTTAGGGGTCGCTTACGAGGTGTTTAATATAGGGGTACTGGTACTGATTTTACGCACCAAATGGCTTGAGCGTAATGCGTCGACCCCCAAATTAAAAGAACAGGAAGTTGTGCTGATGATGGAATAAATGAATGAACTAGCGGTCAGAATGCATTGCGCCTTCCGCCGCCATCAACTATGGCGACTGTACCGGTAACGTATTTGGCCCGGGGCGATACCAGAAATACGGCCATATTCGCAATGTCCTGCGTTTCGCCAAAATCTCCTAACGGGATTTCACGTTCAGCAAATTTCTTGCGTTCATCACCGGGAAAATAAGGGCGGATGTTCTCGGTATCTATAAGCCCCGGTTGCAAACAGTTTACCCTGATACCATACTTACCCAGTTCACCTGCCAATTGTTTAGACCACATTACCAATGCCGCTTTGGCAACTGCTGAGACATTGAGTGTACGCAACTCATAAGTACTGGTTAAATTGAGTATGCAACCTTGTTTGCGCGCTATAAAATGAGGTAATAGCTGTTGAGCTAGTTGCCTTGGCCGTTCAAAATCAAGCCCCATTGATCGGGTCCATGGTTCTTCCGGTCCTGCAATATCGACAGGTTGGCTTTGTCCGGCGTTGTTAACGAGTATATCGACATGACCAAGCGCTCTTAAAGCTGCTGCCACGATGTTTTCCGGCCCAGCGGGTGCAAGTAGATCCTGAGCAAAAATGACAGGCTCAACAGCACCTTCGGCTTTGATCTCCCGCACCAGACTGTTTAATAAATCGGGGTTACGACCGGTGGCAAACACTTTAACGCCTTCTGCTGCCAGTTCTTTTACTATAGCGCGGCCAATTCCCTGACTCGCGCCTGTAATTATTGCCGTTTTTCCTTTTAAATGCAGATCCATATTTTATTTATTTAAAAATTACATTGCAATAATAGCTGCTACCAGCTAATTTTATAGGTTGCGCAACCATTTGTATGGTACTAACAAATATGTAAGTAATGACAGCGAGAAAAGAAAATTCCACTTATACCCTTAACGAAAAATTCATTATTGAATGCGACCTCACCTATGCGGTCAACAAAATAGGCGGTCGATGGAAAATACTAATTTTAGATAAACTGGGAACCCATAAACTAAGGTTTGGCGAACTTAAAAAGGAGTTTCCTTACATTACCGAACGTATGCTCACTTTGCAATTACGCGCATTGGAGCAGGATGGTCTGGTTAAACGAATAGTTTTTGCTAAAGTACCACCAAAAGTTGAATACGAACTCACGCCAATGGCATCGGAATTTTTGCCCATTTTCAGGCAATTAAGTGAATGGGGAGGTAAACACAAAAATTTAACAAACAAATCCAGGCTTAAAACGTAAGCCCCTATTTATCAAACCGAAAACAGCCACTTTTTTCTCCTACACTGTATACCTCGTTTTTTAAATTGACCAGGGTAATATTCCCTGTCCAACCTCTTCAACCAACAGTACTCTTTAGCAGCCTATGTTTTTATGGCTCTGCCATAGGATTTCTTCATGGCGTATTGATTCGGCACTGCCCCCATCGAAGTCCGTAAAAAAGCTCCAGATTTTTCTGCAGCTTTTTGCAGTGGTGGCAAGGTTAAGAATCCCGAACCATTTCCTTCGTGATTTGCGTAGAATAACGAGATAGGACTTAAAGTTGTTTTGGCTCAATGAAGAAGGCTGAGCAAATTTCAAGGCCTCCTTCAATTTTTATCAGAATAAAAGCTTATTTCGGTTAGTATTATGTTAGCTTTAGAAAATACAAAGCGAAAGTACTTTCCTGACTACTTTAATTATCCCAATTTATATTTCAATATAAACAAGCATGAGCACTAATAGTGATTCTGATGAACTGTCTATTGCAAACAAAGAAATTGCTTTTCAGCATCAGGAAAAAGAAGACCGCGCAGCCGAATTAATTATTGCTAATAAAGAGCTGCTCTATCAAAATGAGGAAAAGGGAAACCTTGCAGCTGAACTGGTCATTGCCAATAAAGAACTGGCCTTTCAAAATGCAGAAAAAGAACAGCGTGCCGCTGAACTGATTATTGCCAATAAGGAACTTATTTTTCAAAATGAAGAGAAGGAACGGCGCGCGGCCGAACTGGTGATTGCCAATAAAGAACTG
>CBFGNP010000104.1:0-9268 GCA_965650095.1 uncultured Pedobacter sp.
TTTAGAAGCTTCTAACGCTTCTTTAAATGCTTCAAATGAAGCTTTAACGAAAATAAAAAACATCAAGTCTACTTACACACCGCCGAGCAGGGAGCAAAAACCAGATCCCGCTAAAAACTCGGGTTTAGTCGGTGATGGCAAGCTGGACTTAAGTGACGCGGCGAGACAGGCCAGGCGTGAAGAAAGAGAAAAAATTAAAACTAATAAAATCAAAAAATAGACATGGCACTACCAAATAACATTGTAGACCTTTCTCCGGTAGATTTCTGTGGGAAACAAGTAATGAGCTTCAAGGAAGCTTTTTGGACAAAGACATTTGAAAATCCTGCTTTAAACGAACTGCTGACAGTTATACCTGGTGTAAAGGCTAAACAACAAGTAGTTATATTGGGCTTGATTGGTATGGTTGGTAAAACCATGCAGACTACGAATTGCGCGCCTGATGTATCAGATCAAGAGATTCCTTCTATTGAGAAATTTTACGATCCTGGTTACGTTGAGGACAGGTTCACAGAATGCTGGAAAAACTTATTAGCTAAGTTTACAGTTTGGGGCCTTAAAGCCGGAATTAATAAGCCTGACCTTACCGGAACAGACTTTGCCGACTTCCTTGAAGAAAGGGTAATCGATGGATTGCAGCAGTCAATTTACCGTATTGTATGGTTTGCAGAGAAAACCGCTGATCACATCGCGGATGGAGGACACTTTACTGACGGTTTAGATCTTAGGTATGTGAATACTATTGATGGTCTTTGGTATCAATTCTTCGCAATTGCCACCGCTAATCCTACCCAGCGGATAACTATTGCTAAAAACGCAGAACTAACTTTCGCATTGCAAAAGTTTACTCCTCAGGATGTTACAGATCAGGTAGTTACCGGGTACTTCCAGGATATGGTTGACAATACCGATGAACGGTTCGACGAAGAAGAAAAAGCATTCTATGTGACACGTTCAGTGGCGAGTCAGTATAAACGTGAGCGTAAGGCGTTCACCAATATAGATGAAGCGTATAAGCGTACCGAAACTGGTTGGGATTATTTAGAGTTTGATGGAATCCCGGTTTACGTGCTGAAATTTGAAGACAGAATGATTAAACAATTCCAGTCTTCAGCTACAGCAGCTTACCTTCCTCATCGTATTTACTTGGCAACTAAAGAGAACCTTCACCTTGCCACAGAAGAAGAAGGTGGGATGACATCAATCGATGCTTTCTTCGATCAGAAGGATAAGCAATATTATATCGATATGCTGTATTCTTTGGATGCGCTAATTATCGAGGATTACAAATTAATGGTTGCATACTAATTTAAGGAGGAACAGGATATGCCATCAATTTGCGGAGAAATAACCGCCAACATAGAAAGAAACTGCGATACCCTGCCGGTCGGCGGGGTAAAGCCAATCATGCGTTTAATTAATAGTGACGATATCGCAACTATTATTTACGACGTGACAAACCCGCTTATTATCACGGATATTACTTTAAAGACCGGCAAGAAGGCCTTTAAATATGAAGTGTATAAGCGAGGTCATAAGCCGAGATTCACTAAAGTGAATGGTGATTTCGGGTTTAATTATAAGCACGAGATCGATTCGTCTATCCAGGTGTGGGATAATGCGACCAAAGCTCAGGTTGAAGGGCTTAATGGGGCGTCTATCGTAGCAATTGCAGAGAATCTCCAGGGTTCTGGTGATGCTCGAATTGAGGTATACGGCCTGGAAGCTGGACTTTTTGTTGCTGATGGTGCCATTCGTAACCTGAATGAGAATAATGGGGTTTACACATTCACCTTGGCCAGCGATGATTTAAGCCTTGAGCCACATATCCCAAGATCATTCTGGGATACTGACTACACCACCACTATAACCGCTTTGGAAACGCTGGATGTAGCCGCGGTATAGTATAAAAATTCACTTGAAAACGGGCGGCATAGAAGCCGCCTTTTTAGTATGGACATAAATCAAATTTACACAGATATACAAGAGCTAAACAACCTGATATATCTAATCAACAAACGAGATACATCGGCTATAGAAGAGTTAAACAGGCTCTATAGGATAGTATTTGGCGAGACTGTAACTGCGGGTTGTAGCAATTGCCATATTAAAGCATTTCGCAAACTAACAGATTTAACAATACAAGACTTAAGTATTATGCAAGAACAAAAATTTAAAATCAAAAAGGGGGTTCTGGTTGAATATCCTTTTCGTTCAGGTAGATTTTTTAGTGCCGCGTTGGGCATCACCAATGAATTAGCAACAGAGTATTTAAAAGCTTATCCACAAAAGGTGACGAAATTCGAAGTATACCCAGGATCTGAATCTGAGAGCGGAGCTTTAGACCTGTCATCTGTTTCCGGTAAGGATAGTCAGAATGATCTTTCAAAGATGAACAAGACTGCTTTACAGGCTGAATACCTTAAAACATTTGACGTTGCCGCTGATGAATCGCTGACTAAGGCTCAGCTTAAAGAAGCCATAGAAAAAGCAGATTAACTATTCTACCATGAGCAAGCTGAGTAACCTACCCGATGCTGAGCCAAGACTTATTATAGTCAACGGTGACAAGTTAGGTATTAAGACATACGGTCCTGACAATGGCTATCCGCAACGGATGCTAAATTTATATAACGCCTCTGGTTCCGCTAAGATGTGCGCCAACTTGTGCGCTGCTTATCTTATTGGAAAAGGGTTTGAAGATCTTGTGTTTTATAGTTCGGTTGTTAATGGCAAAGGCATAACCCCTGATAAACTTTTGAGGCGTGTTGCTCATGACAAATCAAAGTTTCGGGGGTTCGCCTTGCATGTAAACTGGAATAGCATTTATGAGGTAGATTCAGTTTCATATGTCCCTTTTGAATACTGTAGGGAGGGTATCAACGAGAATGAGGGCAAGATAGGGGTGTTTAAAGAATGGTATAAGCCGCCTGGGGCGCCTCGATCAAAAACAAACACAGAACCAACATTTATACCTCTGTACAATCCTGACCCTGTAGGTATCGAGTCTCAGGTAAATGAAGCCGGAGGCTGGGAAAATTATAAAGGCCAAATATATTATATCTCTGACGATTTTGAAACATATCCATTAGCCACAATTGACCCGGTTATTGATGACGTGCTCGCTGAAATTGAAAGTTCTATAACTAGGAAAAACAACCTAAGAAATAACTTCCAGTTAAAACACATTTGGGTCGAAAAAGGTCAGGTTCAGGAAGACGAGCAAGAAGAAGAGATTGTTGACGGAATACGTCAATTTATGGGCCCTGATGGAAAGCCTATATCTGTCGTTTTCAGTAAAGACCCAGAAGGAAAAGACATACCCGAGTTGGTGCCGGTTACTAGTTCGATCAATGATAAGCTTTTCCAGTATACAGATCAGACGGCCAGACTATCTATCTATACTCAGTTCGGACAGCCTGCGGTACTACACTCTGATTATTTAGGCGCAAGCGGGTTCAATGAAGGACAGCTGCCTCAAAGCATGGATTATTACAACTCGTTAACCGAGCCTGACAGAATACTTTTAGAGGAAGTCTTTTCTGAAATATTCAAAAGATATAAGGACAAGATTAATCCCTCGAATTCTTATCGCATTACCGCCCTGGAATCGTTGAAAGCTGGCGGTAATGATATAAAGGTTGAGGAGGAAGATAAGCGCGCTTTGATTGAAATCATTGGTGTGGGAGGTACACAAGCTCTTCAATCGATTTTAGCCGATCCGGCTACGACGGCAGACCAAAAGAAAAACACTTTAATAATTGTATTCGGATTGAGCGAAGAAAACGCTTCGCTTTTAGCCGGAGTTACCACGTCAAACGAATAGTTATGGCTCAGAAATTAATAATTAGCAAAACCGACTTTGAGGGCCGGATAGATCTGTCTGTAAATCTAAATGTAGATAAGAGGCTTAATCAGCACATCCTTCATGCTCAGGACTTCGACTTATGTGAGCTGATGACTGATCAATTTTATTATTACTTCATGAGTTTTTTTGACGACAGCGGAGTATTAAATCCATTGGCGCCTGACGAAATAAAGAACTTATACAATGGAAGTACGTATACTATCGACAGCATTTCATGGTTCAATCCTGGATTAAAGCCGGTGATAGTTTATTTTTCTGGTTCCAGGCTTATTAAGGGCATAGACGCACATATAACGCCAACTGGCTATAGAGACAAGGTGAACGAGTTTTCAGAACAGGTTGGCGCTTCGAGAAAATCCTTTCAAGCAAACGAATATGAGAATCAAGCAACCGCCTACTGGAATAAGGTATTGAAATACATGGTAGCAAACAAAACTTTATACCCGCAGTATTTTACTGATTGCGGCTGTAGTGAAAATAGAAAAACTGCTCGGCCAAAAATGGTTGCAGTGGGTAATACTTGCACTGATAAACATTTTAGATATGGCGAACTTCGTTACAGAAGATGATAAAAGAATAAGGGATTTACAGGAATTATCAGAATTACTGCTTTCTGATTTCTTGCCTGTGGATAGGCCTGGTTTTCTTGCGGCAATGAGAATATCAGTACAGCAGATTATTGACCTGTTTGCCGGATCCGCACCAATTCAAAATTTATCTGGTGGCTCAGTAAATCCAGACGATGCCGCTGGTAGTAATGGAGATATTTATATAAAAGGCACCTTGAATGGAAACTCTATTTCGTTTTACCAAAAATTAAATGATATCTGGGTAAATATAATCTCATTTAATTTTCAGGTATACGAAACAATCCCTTTCGATTGGGATGATACGCCTCTAACCTCGATTCCCTGGACAGACGAGCGGCGATCTTCCTTTGGTGAGTATCCAACTATTGAAATATGGATGAACGATCCCACTGATCCGGATTACACAGAAACACTTGTCTTGCCGGGATACGGGGTATCAAAAACAAAGGCTGCAGGTTCAGTCACGGCAATAAACTTCGATGTTGATTTCTCATTCAGCGATATAAAAACAGGGTATTACTTAATCAAAAAATAATATGGTATTAAGAACATGGGTATCAATCATACTGGCTTTATCGGCCTTCTGGTATTTCGTCTTTACCTCGATTTAAATTAACAATTATGAAACACTTAAAACTAATATTACTACTTACACTGTTCAGCGCTGCAGCGTTTGGGCAGTCAACTACGCCGCCAGCAGGCACCGTTCAAGCAAGCCCGGCACAATGGTTCATTAATTCATCCGGAGCCGTACAGCGTTTCTTTGGGAGGTTTGGAGGCGCAGGGATTGCAGCGGCCTATTATGAGTTTGTTACCGCTCCCGCTTTGGAGGATAGCTTGGCTTTAAAGTCAGATAAACAAAACTTTATAAATGTAAAAGACTTAGGGGCAGTTGGGGATGGTGTGTTTAACAATACCACTATTATTAATAACGCCCTATCCACATATAAAGAGGTCTACTTCCCTGACGGAAACTACTTAGTAGATAGCTTGGTTAATCTGTTTGGCTCTAAAATTACGGGATCCGGTGTTATACTTAAGGCAATAACCGGTGGAAATCAACAGTTGAATACTGGTAACGACCTTTACAACAATGTGTTTGGTCAGGAGTATCTTGCATCGTTTCAAAAGAAGGTAATGGCTAATACCTCTGGACTTAAGATATTATGGAGTGGAGACAGTACAACAGATGGAGATGGACTTGCTGCTGGCTACAAAATTGACCAATTGTTTCAGACCATAATGAATGATTATGGCGGTTTCAACGGTGCATCATCTCTTAATAGAGGTCATAGTGGAATTAATACTGAAACATGGAGAACAACATACCTTCCTGATGAGCTTGCGGAAAATCCAGATATGATGATAATTAGGTACGGGGTAAATGATGCTTCTCGTGGTATTGTAGCTTTCGAGATTTCATTAAGAACTGCTTTAGCAACAATTAGAGCATCAAGAGCGCAATCATCACTGACTATTATATTGATGTCACCAAATACAACAAGTGATACACCAGCAGGAAGGGATGAGAAATGGTACGAACAAGTAATAAAGGTATATAGACAAGCCGCCAGGGATTATCAATGTGCATTTATAGACACTTACTCCTTATGGAAAGATGGTAGAAATGGAGCTGCAACTCTTTTCATGGATGATCCATATTTAGATGGAAGAGCCATACATCCGATGGAAGTTATGAATACATGGATAGTGAGTAATGTATTTGATCTTACCTTTCCCAGCGTATTTCTTTCTAAAACAGCGATTAAACCGTCAAGTCTATATGTGCCGAAGATTAATGGTACAGCTACAAAGTTAATATTAGATGGTGGCACTACAATGAGTACGCTTGGTAATTCAGCGGCAAATGCAGCTACCGTGATAAAATTATCTGATCCATCAAAACAAATAGCTATAGGTTACATATCTGATGGGAATGGGGCAATTCAAGGCGTTGACACTTTGGGTGCGGCTACGCCATTAACATTACAGCCATTTGGCGGCGCCGTAGTGATAGGTAAAGTTGGGGTACCTGCGCTTTCTTTGAAAGTTAATAGCGATATGGAGGCAACCGGGTATGTAACAAGTCAAACATTAAGAATTAAATCATCCGTTAGTGACTTGTGGGATACTAACACGTCTGGGAATGTGATGAGCCTTAATCACTATAACGGCACGTCATTTAATCTAGCCGCAACTCTAACCAGGGACGGAAATGCAACTTTTTATGGATCAGGTGAATTTTTAGGAAATGCAAAGGCTTCTAAATTCAAGTTATCTGCTCTTAACACCTCCCCCTCATCAGCAACAGACACAGGAGAGGCTTACGAGATAAGGTTTACGGCAGATGGTATATATCTGTGCATAGCTACCAACACATGGGTTAAGGTTGCTCTGGCAACTTGGTAAATAAACATTAAAGGCGCTCACATAAAACGATATGAAATTTTTTACAGAATTAATGAACCGGTTGACTGCAAACAGTCCTAAGTTCTTCAAGAAACTGCAATACTTCGGACTTTATTTATCTGCCGTGGGAGGTGGGCTGATCGCTATCCCTGGAATCCCGGAAAAAATTGTCACTATAGGCGGCTACCTGCTTACTGCGGGCGCTGTCCTTTCGGTTGTAGCTAAGCTGCCGGTTACAAACCCTGAAGAAGTGAAGCCATGATGCTGCCGGATAAATATAAATGGCTGTATAAAGAGCAGTCGCCCTCGATGCTCGTTGAAGCATTAAGGCATTATGGAACATTGGAGCATGCAGGCAAGGGGAGTAATCCAAATATTTTGGCGTGGGCTAAAGAGGTTGGCGTATCGGGATGGTACCCGGATGATGATGTCGCATGGTGCGGCCTGTTTGTGGCTATGGTTTGTCTTCGCAGGCTTTATCCTCATCCTAATTGGGCAAACGTATTAGGCGCCAGATATTGGGCTGACGATCCTAACGGTAAATGGAAAGGGTATGGTAAGAAAATTGCAAAGAAGGACGCCTCTCTTTGGGATATCTTGGTGTTCGTTCGTCCGGGCGGTAACCATGTTGGATTTTACGTTGGAGAAAACGATCATGCCTATCTCGTTTTTGGCGGCAACCAGTCTAATGCTGTGGGCTTTGCTTGGATCGCAAAAGATAGATGCATTGACGTAAGGAGGCCAGCGTATAAAGTTCAACCGGCGAACATCCGTAAAATATACTTATCAGAAACAGGAGAGTTATCATCCAACGAAGCGTAAAATTATGACGATGCTTAAATTACCGTTTTCTCTGCCGGACGTTGTTCGGTATCCCCTTCACGCAGTTGTTTACCTGCTACTTACCTATTTTGTTTTTAAAGAATTTACAAGGGGCAGGGAATGCGATGATTTGAGAACAGAGAACCAATACTTAAAGGGAGAGAACGCCCAATATAAGGCCGATCAATCGGCGTTAACCAATGCACTCCTGGTCAGTCAAGGAATAAACATTAAACAAGCTATCGAAAAAAAAGAACTGGATAGCACCATACGGGAAAAGATAGGTGAGAAGGCAAAAAAAATAATAAGCGGAAAATAATCATGAAAAATTGGAAATTCTACCTGGCAATTATCGCTCTCGCTGCTTTGGCCACTTGGCTAGCTGTTAAATATTTTCAACTTGACGGGGAAGTAAAAGACCTCAAAAGCCAGAAAGAAAAGCAGGTAAAAGCTATCATCAAAAAAGCAAAGGAGATCGACCGGAAGGTTAACGAAAATGGTATTGAGCAGGTCTTATTTGATGTCACAGGCAACAAGGCCAGCCCTGCCCAGGTAAAGGCTAATGAAGGAATCAACGGACTGATTGATACTACAGCCATGGCCCTGGATATCACTACGAAACAGCTTAAACAAATATTGGTTATCAACTCTACTTTGGAGGCTGAAAACCTTAAGCTTAAAAGGAAATTGGATGCTCAAAACAGGCCTTATTATACTTACTCAGGTAATGGTCTTAATCTTAAATTTACACCTCCTTACAATGTCCTTGACACCAATGATCAGGGTACAGCAGATTTTAATGCAAACGTAAAAATTAAGGCTGATCAGTACTGGAAAAGAGATTGGTTTCTAGGCCGAAAAAAAAGCATACTTGCTGTAACATCGGATATGCCTAAGTTCTTTAAAATTAATGGGGCCGACTTTGTGGAGTTTGAACAGAAGCAGCCTTTTTTTGGTTTAAGGATTCAGGCCGGGGCGAACTACAACCCGCAAACAGGATCTATCGGCTTTGGTCCGGCCGCAAGGATAGACGCTGGCAGGTTCAGTTTCCAGGGAAATTATACCTGGTATCCGGAAAGTGAAAGATGGAGACCAAGCATAAACGCTAATTACGATATCATAAGATTTTAGTATTTTCGTTCCTTCATTATGAACGGAATAAAATTTCAGGCTACTTACAAAGGTAAAACAGCAAACGTTGAAGTGTCCAGTCCTTCAGGCGGAAACGGATCGTTTCATGTCATGATAGATAGGTACTATTTAGGACGCGTAATGGAGCGTCCAGAAGGATGGGCTGTTGTTACTCAAAATGAAGGGACGCTTACTGATCAGCAAAAGGAAGGTATACTTAGAAGATTAAGAGAAGCAGGATTGATTTATAAGACCCTATAAAAGTATCTTATCTGCAGCATCGTCCAGGTCGTCAGTTTTTCTTAGATCCCGGATATAAATTTCCGTCATCTTTCTGGTGGAATGACCAAACAGACCCTGTAATAACTTAAGATCGCCGCCAAGCTGCTGATCAGCTATAGAAGCGAATGGATGTCGCGCAATATGCGTGGTTAGGGTTTTGGTGATG
>CBFGNP010000105.1:0-9257 GCA_965650095.1 uncultured Pedobacter sp.
ATTCAAATACAGTTTATTGTATGACTGACAGGAGATCATTTATCAAAGGGAGTGTTGCAGGTGCATTGCTCAGCAGCCTTCCATCAATTTCGCTCATCGCAGCCATGTCTTCGGATAGCGGAGCAAGATCTGACAAAAAAAACAGGCTTCGTTTCGCCATTGCTTCAGACGGCCACTATGGCCAACCGGGTACAGATTTCAAAAAAGACCACGACAATATGGTCAGGTGGTTAAATGAGGCACATGCCCAACATCCGCTTAATTTCGTTATTATTAATGGAGATCTGGTACATGACAGGCCTGATCTTTTAGCGACGGTAAAGAAGGAACATTACGACAAACTCAGCGTGCCTTTTTATGCTTTGCCCGGAAATCACGACCATGCTGATGCTATCATATGGAAATCTGTATTTGGTTATGAGGACAATTTTTCATTCGAAAAAAACGGAGTAGGCTTTGTTTTAGCCAATACGTCCAACACCAAAGGCGTCTATCTTTGTCCGGACCAGGCGTTTTTGAAAAAGGAACTGGATAAGTTCAGGTCCCTGAAAACAGTTTTTGTTGTACTTCACATTCCCCCACATTTTTGGGTGCCTGAAAGTCCTTTTGTCGATTGCCCAGATACAATCAGTCTCCTACACAGTTACCCAAACGTAAAAGCTGTTTTTCACGGGCATGACCACAGTCTTGATGCCGTTTTTTACACCGGTAAGCTTCCGCATTTCTTTGATGCACACATAGGTGGTAGCTGGGGAACTTCTTATCGCGGCTATCGGATTGTGGAAGTTGATGAAGACGACAAGATCACCACTTATCAGGTGAACGCAAGTGGAAATCCAGCTTTAAATGAGACGAAACTGTAATCAATCCGCTATATGAACAAAATTTTATTTTTTGCTCTCTTTTTTATAACCTGCTTTAATGCAAGTGCACAAAACGCTGCCCAGCCCTTTTTATTTACAGTGAATACCCTTACTGGAGATAAGCCTTACTGGAATCTGCAATATTCAGGTAGCTATGGCCAGCGGACAACTGGCCAGTTTGGTTACGATGGCCTGGGCCAGCAATTTGCTGTGAAAGGATACCTTGGTAACCGGTTCACCTTATATGCAACGGCTGCTATTGGTTTTGCAAACGATGGGGGGACGACTTCTGCACAGCAGGCAGAGCTTTTGCGTGATTTTGTTGGCGGTAAAACAGGTGGAGGCTTTAGCCTGGGTGCAGGGCTTGGACTGAGTCGCGATTGGTCAAACGTTAAGTCTGCCATCAGCAGAGTAGCCTTGTCGTTCAACGAGACAAACTGGCGGGCTACAGGCAACCTGCGCTTTGAAAAAGCTTTTGACAGCAACCGTGATCAACTGGACTTCATTACCAGTGTCGGCTTTCAATACCGGTTGTCACCTGCGTTATTTCTCGGTCTGGAGGCGGTGGGTCAGGATCTGGAAGGATTTTGGGAAGCCGATGAAGCCGAAGGTGGCGCGCGGATAATGGTTGGCCCTTCATTAAATGTTGCAGCCCAAAATTCGAAATTTTCCTTTTCTTTTTCAGGCGGCCCTGTTTTTTATGCCACCAGAAGTAATATTGTTCCTTCCGAGGCGATCCGTGAGCTTGGGGCTTCTCCCAATGGATATTCTTTAAGAGCGTTAGTTAACTTTAATTTGTTTAATCACTAAAAATGAAAAGATCATTCGTACTATTTTTCATATTGTTTATCTGCTTAGGGCAAGCGTTTGCACAATGGCCAGGAAAAGTAGATGAAAGTAGCCAGATTTTACTTCCTAACGGATGGAAACTAAGTCCCGCGGGCCGCTCCATTCCATTAGGGGATTTGCCACTGAACATGCAGCTAAGTGCATCAGGGAAATTTTTGGCGGTTACCAATAACGGACAGAGCACACAGTCGCTTCAACTGGTGGATCCTAGAACTGAACGGATTGTTGATGAAAGAGTACTGAAAAAATCGTGGTATGGGCTGGCGTTCAGTAAAGATGAGCAGCATTTATACGTTTCTGGGGGGAATGACAACTGCATTCTTGATTTTCAAATGAAGAAAGGTAGGCTGGGTGTATGTGATACGATCCCATTAGGGGCCGTATGGCCTAATGGGAAGATTTGTCCGGCAGGAATTGCAGTGAATCGAGCCAACAACAGGTTATATACAGTGACCAAAGAGGACAGCACACTTTACATCATCAACCCTACAGATAAGAAGATTCTCCATAAAGTTCAGTTGCCTGCAATAGCTTACAGTTGCTTGCTATCGGCAGATGAACGCAAGCTTTATATCTCGTTATGGGGGGGCAAAGGCGTTGCAGTAGTAAACGTTGCAGAAGAAAAGATAAAGCAGATCATTCGGGTCGGTGATCATCCGAATGAATTGCTGCTCAACAAAAAAGGCACCACTCTTTTTGTAGCCAACGCCAATGATAATACTGTTTCTGTGATCAATACCGGAACCGGAAAAGTGATTGAAACCATTGCTGCCACATTGTATGCAACGCAACTAACGGGATCCACGACAAATGGACTGGCATTGGCCCCTAATGAAAAAACACTATACATCGCGAATGCCGACAACAATTGTCTGGCTGTATTTGATGTCAGCAAACCGGGTCACAGTGTAAGCCAGGGATTCATTCCTGTAGGCTGGTATCCCACAAATGTAAAAGCGCTGGGTGCAAAAATATTGGTGAGTAATGGGAAAGGAAATACCTCTTTGCCCAATCCTAAAGGACCGCAGCCAATTGCTAAAGCGGATAACAGTGGCTACCACATGGGAAGTACCGCCAACAGACGGCTGCAATACATAGCTGGATTGTTTAAAGGTACTTTATCGTTCATTACAGCACCTAAACCAGAACAGCTGAAAACATATACGCAACAGGTATATGCCAATACAACCTTTAGCGATAAACGAGCCGAACTGGCTGATGGTGAAGCTGGTAATCCCATTCCACGCAAACCAGGCGAAAAATCACCGATAAAATATGTCTTTTATATTATCAAGGAAAACCGCACCTATGACCAGGTGTTGGGTGATATCCCCAAGGGCAATGGCGACTCCTCTTTATGTTTGTTTGGCAGAAGAATTACACCAAACCAGCACGCACTTGCCGAAGATTATGTATTGCTGGATAATTTTTATGTGGATGCAGAAGTGAGCGCTGACGGTCATAACTGGAGTATGGCGGCCTATGCAACTGATGTTGTAGAAAAAACCTGGCCAACGAGTTATGGAGCGCGTGGTGGGTCAACTACTTTTGAGGGTGGTCGTCCGGTTACCTATCCTAAAGGAGGTTTTATATGGGATTACTGCCAGCGGGCTGGTGTTTCTTATCGAAGCTATGGAGAGTTTGGTAATTATAATAAGGCAAATATTAAATCGCTACAAGGGCATATGTGCCCAAATTCACCTGGATTTGATATGGACATTACAGACCAGACCAGGGCAGATGCATGGGAACATGATTTTGATTCCCTGATGGCTGTTGCTGCCGTTCCCCGGTTCAGCACGTTAAGAATTTCAAACGACCACACCAGTGGCCAGAAAAAAGGAAAGATCTCTCCTCAGGCCGCAGTGGCTGATAATGATCTGGCTGTTGGCCGTATTGTGGAACATTTGTCTCACAGTCCGATCTGGAAGGAATCGGTTGTTTTTATTTTGGAAGACGATGCGCAAAACGGTCCTGATCATGTAGACGCACATCGATCGCCTGCATATGTGATAGGTCCGTATGTAAAACGAAATATTGCAGTGCACACCATGTACTCAACTTCTGGATTTCTCAGAACTATGGAGCTGATATTGGGGCTGCCGCCTATGAGCCAATATGATGCCGCCGCGGTTCCTCTTTTCGAATGCTTCACAAGTGTACCTGATTTCACGCCTTATGTTACAAAACGTCCATTAATTAGCCTGGATACGAGAAATGTAGCCGTAAATGAAAGTAGCAGACGTTCGGAGCTGTTTAACTTTAACAAAGAAGACAGTGCGCCCGATCTGGACCTGAATGAAGTCGTCTGGAAATCTGTGAAGGGTGAGGATAGTGTAATGCCGGCTCCTAAAAGAAGTGCATTTGTGATTTTGGAAAAGGAAAAAAAGGATGATGACGACTAGCAATTGAGGGGCTGGCCCATTAGTTAAGTCAGGGCTTGTTTCCACAATCGATATGCGGCCGGCATACAGGTACCACACGGCCGGTAGCCTGATGCCTTAGCCTCCTGTTCATTCTTAAAGAAAACTCTATTTTCAACATTCATGCGTTTGCCAGACTTGCAGGAAAGTAGACCGTAGATCTTTCCCTTACTATATCCTGCCAACGTTATATCACCATTTACAATCAGCCGTGCTAATGCCCGTTTTGCTGAAAAAGGAGTGTCGCCCAGTTCAATATGTGAAACCATCTGTGAATTATCCAGTTAAAATTCGCTTTCTTTATACTTTTACCAGCTGTAAAATACGCGATTCCTGTTTGATATTAAATCTGATTCCTGCTGAGTTAAACCTTTATGCAGTATTCCTGTTATTGTTATATGGGTAGAATTAGAGATCCTTATACTGACAACCACCAAAAGAATATATCATGTGTAATTTTGCAATCGAATATCCAAAATCTAAAGACCAAATGGTTAATCAGTTAAAAATTGCTATCGAATCTCAGACAGATGGAATTTTTCAGGGTGATATCTCTGCAGGGCTATTTTCTTTTTCGGCAAAGGGTTTTGACCTTGCTGGTAACTATACAATTAACGGCGATACAGTAGCCGTTCAGATCACAAAGAAACCCTGGCTGCTTTCCTGTAATAAAATTGAGAGGGAGATTAAAAAGTATCTTGAATTGGGCTATTAATTCTATTTACAGATCAAGCTCCTAATGGGAAATTAAAGATAAAGCCCGCACCGTCGGAAGTAACACCTTCTATCCGTGCCATGCCATTTCTCGATTGCCCCAGCAGGCGGCTAAAATCTTCGACAGTATTTACCGGACTGCCATTTACTGTTGTAATGATCGTTCCTGCTGGAATACCAGCATGGTCAAAAAAGCCGCCGCTTTGTATATCAGTGATCACTATTCCCGACCTTAATCTGTAACGTTCTTTAAACGCAGGCTCAAGCGGCGCAAAGCTTGCACCGAATCTTTGCCGTAAGTCAAGCTCCTGCCGGTTGTTACGGGCCAGGCCGGATACACTTTCCTGTCCTTTTAGCGTTACCGATACCTGATTTTTATTGCCACTACGCAGATACTCCAGAGTGATTTTTTCGCCCGGACGGCGTCTTGCTATCTGCTCCGAGAATTCTGCTGACGACGCAACGTTTAATCCATCAATTTGCTGAATAACATCGCCCGCTTTTAGCCCCGCCGAAGAGGCTGCACTACCAGGTTGTACATCTGTGATATATACGCCATTTATCTTTCCCGGATCGATACCCTGCTGTTTCAATAATTCGTCTTCAGCAGAGGGCGGAGGAAAGCTTACGCCTATATACGCACGTTTTACTTCTCCAAACTGTTTAAAATCATTGATTATCTTTTTGGCGAGATTAACCGGGATAGCAAAGCCATATCCGGTATAACTACCTGTCTGGGAGGCAATGGCGGCATTGATGCCGATCAACTGTCCCGCAGTATTAACCAGTGCTCCACCACTGTTACCTGGATTAATAGCCGCATCAGTTTGAATAAACGATTCAACAGAAGTACCGGCAGAGGAAAGACCGTCCCTGGCGGACCGGTCAAGAATGCCGATATTTCGGCCTTTTGCGCTAACAATTCCGGCAGTCACCGTTGAACTGAGCGACAGCGGATAGCCTACTGCCAGTACCCATTCGCCAATCTGTACCGCGTCAGAGTTGCCAAGCAGAACGACCGGCAGTTCCTTTGCCTGAATTTTTACCAATGCAAGATCTGTATTCGGGTCTGTGCCAACAATCGTGCCTTTGAATGTGCGTCTGTCTGGCAGGACCACCTCGATTTGCGAGGCATTTTCGACAACGTGATTATTGGTAATCACATAGCCGTCTGCGCTAATAATTACACCGGAACCAGAACCTGTTATGCTTTCTCCTGCTGAAGGACTTCCAAAAAGCTCCTCAAGCAAACCGGATGATCTGCGCGCTGACTCGATATATAATGTTTTTAAATGGACTACTGCAGGGATAACCGCTGCTGCAGCTCGTACAAAGTCAGGATTTCCTGCTGATGACAAGGTTTTTGAACGGTTATTTGTAAATTGGACTTGTTTGTTTTCAGTCAATAACGGCCCATTTGATTTGCGTTGTAGAATCACAGAGCCTGACAGTGTAATAACTGAGGTAATTAACGCGGTGGCTAAAATTATTATTGCTGTTTTTCTCATAATAGTACGGTTAATAAACTTTGCTGAAAACCTACAATCTTAACAGAATAGAAGAAGTACAGTTTAAACTAATATTATCTTTTTTTAACCCCTGGCGCTTTACCGGGCTCTTCCACCAATCTAGGTGCATACTCGTTTCTTTCCATTTTTCTGCATAGTGGAATCTCCACATAGAATTTACTCCCTATGTTTTCCGTGCTTTCAAACCAGACTCTGCCACCCTGGGCTTCAGTATATGACTTCACGATCCACATGCCAAGTCCAATGGATTTCTGGCCATCTTTACCTTTTCTGCCAGCCTTTGTATATTTGCAAAAAAGAAGTGGTTGCAAACTTTTCGGAATGCCGATGCCATTATCGGATACAATTGTTAAAACGGTATTTTCAAGCTGCTCCAGGTGCACAGTTATCTTAGCGCCTCTGCCCGTAAATTTGATGGCATTTGAGACCAGATTGTTGACAATCTGCAGATACTTCATACAGTCTACTTCTGCATATATGAAATCATGGGAATGCGTGTAGGCAAAATGCTTTTCTGCCTTTAATTGTGAATTGAGGTAAACCTTCATGACTTCATTTACTTCCCAGACCAGCTCAGTCCTTTCTTTGTTTACTTCTACGCCCACAGTATCCAATGATTCCATTCTTATGATGTCTTGCACCAGATTGATATTACGCCTGGATATTTCGGCAATCATCCGTGTCCACTCATGGATTTCCCTGTTTTCATTTTCAGGTAATTTTTTGCCAATGGCTTTGGCAAGGCCAGCGACGATACTGATGGGGCCCCGAAGGTCGTGCGCAAGTATTTCGAGTGTAGCGTCTTTCCATCCATTTATTTTTTGCATATTAAAGATTCCCAGTTTCCTTGCGGAATCGTCTTCCAGTATGCCGGTTAAATACTTGACCTTGTCCTTTTCCAATATAGGATAGACCTTAAGCTTTACCCATCTTTCGACACCATCTGCTCTGACAATCCGGAAGTCCAGAAAACTATTGACCTTATAGGTAAGCAGACTATTGAAATTCTCTCTAACATATTCCTGATCCTCAGGGTGGATCATCTCCAGAAATAGTTTGGGGTGATCATAAAGGTCATTGCATTTTTTTTTTGTAAAGTGCTCAAATGCCTCGTTTATATAAGTAAATTTCAGTTAATCGGGTTTAAATATAAAAAAGATATCATCAGAATGTTTTGCAATCTCTCTTAAGATCGCACTTTCTGGATTTTTCATTTAAGTATGGTTTAAAATCAAATCAGCTTGCTAAAGATCAGTAGTAATTATCGTTTCTTGAATCCGCAGATTAGCGGAAAAGGCATGGGAACATGATGGGAGCAATGCTGATGATTATCAACATTTAACACCGTTTTTTGTTTCGCTGAATTTGCAACAGAAAGGCGGGGCACCGGGTCTATAATGAGTTACCGGTCTGTCTTAACCTATGCAAAGAGGATAATTTTCGGATAGGACGCAATTGCTCAGTCACAGGCTTTCCAATCTAATTTTAAGGTACTCATTTCTGTGTTGAAGCGGGGTTTTTCCGGTTACTTCTTTAAACTGCTTATTAAAATTGGAAATCGTAGTATAACCTGAATCATAACTTACGCTGTTGATGCTGGTCTTATTTTCATTCAAAAGTTTCCGTGCATAGTCAATCCGCAGTTCTTTCAAAAAATCAGAAAATGATTTGTTTACCCTCGATTTGAAATACCGGCTAAAGGACGTTGGAGTCATGTTTACCAGCTCGGCGACGACTTCCAGGCTAACTTTATGCCTAAAGTTTTTCATTACGTAATGATAGATCTTGTTCATCCTGTCAGATTCCGTTTTATTGTTTATTGGAATGTAGTTGACATGGGTGATAGGCAGACAGTCAGCAGCCTCAGCAATCGTGTCAAGGATCTGCAGCAGGATGATGATTCGTGATGCCCCTTTGGCATGAAGCAGCTTTTGCATCATTTGCCTAACTGTCTTATTCGTTTGGCCATGAATTTCAAGTCCTCTGCCTGCTTTTTCAAACAGCAGACGAATGTTTTCCAATTCTTCCTTTAGGTTAATGACATTGCCCAAAAAGTGTTCTGGAAAATAAATAACTATGCCAAGGGTTTTGGAAGACCTTTGTTGATCCGATGGGTCATTACGCCACAAGTGAGGCAAATTAGGACCAGTAAAAACGAGATCGCCTGGATTAAAGGCTTTGATGTTGTCTCCGATAAAGCGTGTCCCCCGACCTTTTAAGACCAAAAATAGCTGATATTCAGGATGTAAATGTAAGTTGGGGTCAAAATTCAATTGTTCCAGCCGTTTGACCACGAGGATTTTGGACTGTGGGATCGCCGATTTTTGAATGACAGATTTCATTAAATATGAAAGTACGCAAAAATAAATAAATGATATAATAAACTCAATAACTGATAAGATTTAGATAAAATAATGGTTTGAATAATTGCTTATTTGTATAACCAAATGTGATAACCAATATGAGAAAGTTTATTTTTCTAATCATACTCACCAGTTCCGTGTTCCAATATTGTTCCAACAGAACCCTGGTAACTGGCAGTAATGCCGAAAAACACACCCCACGCAGAGCAGAAGTCTTATTTCTAGGCAATGAAAGTACCCACCACAATTCATCCAGATTTGCCCCAATGCTGATCAGTCCGCTTTTTGAACTGGGCATTAATGTAACTTACACAGCAGATACCAGTCTCTTGAACACGGAAACCTTAAATAAATACGACGGCATTATCATTTATGGTAATTACGATTCAATAAGCACGGATAAGGAAATGGCACTCAAGAAATTCGTGGAAGGTGGAAAGGCTTTAATCCCTATTCATTCCGCTTCCTTTTGCTTCAGAAATTCCGACTGGTATATCCATGCGGTAGGGGGACAGT
>CBFGNP010000106.1:0-9186 GCA_965650095.1 uncultured Pedobacter sp.
TGATCTGGGCTCATTGATTCTCGAAAACGGGGTTATTGAAAATGCTATATTGGAAAGACAAGCCTCTTTAATGGATCAGCCTAAACCATTATTGATTATTACCGATTTGGAAGCCATTCACCCTTTTACACGATTTGGTCCGATTGAACAAAATATTTATAATGCCTTATCGATTCCGCTAATCATTCTTTATCCGGGAAATATAAATGGTTCAAGTTTGGAATTTTTAGGATTTTACCCGCAAGATGGGAATTACCGATCAAAACATTTTTAAAAATGACTAAAATAAAAGATCTATTTGATCCCTCAAAAGATATCTACAGAAGTATAGAAAAGGTAGTCACTTTTGGCAGCCTGGAACCTGAAGCTTTAAAAAGGGAGATTTCCGAATATGTAGTTACGGATAAATTAAGAGCTAATTTTGACAAGATATTAGATTCGATGACAATCGGGATGGAATCCGACTCTCACGAAATAGGTATATGGGTATCAGGGTTTTACGGTTCAGGAAAAAGCTCATTCGCGAAGTATTTTGGTCTGGGATTCAATAAAAGTCTCATCATTGATGGCACATCTTTTCAAGAGCGTTTAACTAATAGGATTAACTCTACGCCAGTTACCCAGCTTTTTAAAGGGTTGATTCAGAAGTATGATCCGGTGATCTTTTTGATGGACCTGGCAACACAGTCGATCAGTTCGCATACCCTTGCTCCGGTGGGTACGTTGATTTATCACGAAGTCATGCGATGGTCCGGATATGCCACTGAAGAAAAAATAGCTTTGTTGGAACGCAAAATGGAGATGGATGGAAACCTGGAGAATTTTATTGCGCTCGTGAAAAACGAGTATCAGGAGGACTGGAATGACATCAAATTTAAAGACAAGCTATCGGCAAAGGGTATTGCACAGGAACTCGCGTCTCGTTTCTATCCAAATATTTGGAAGGATGCCAAATCGTTTAATATTACCAAAGTGGAAGATATTGAAACCGATAAGGAAAAGGTCACCCAGATGCTGGAACTAATCAGAAGAAAATCGGGTAAGCAAAACGTGCTTTTTATCATTGATGAGGTTGGTCAGTACGTATCGGCAGATGATGCGCTGATCACTAAAATGCAAGGACTAATGGAGAATTTGAAAGACATCGGTCATGGCAAGGCATGGTTGATGGCTACTGCACAGCAGACATTAACGGAAGACCAGCCAAATGCGCAACACAACTCAGCCAAGCTTTTTAAGCTAAACGACCGATTTCCAATCAAAATAGATATTGAGGCTTCTGACATCAAAGAGATTACGACCCAGCGCCTGTTGGGAAAATCAAAGGATGGCAGCGAGGAACTGAAAAAGCTTTATAGTAAAGCGGGGGAAATGCTTCGTCTGAATACTAGGCTTGAACAGGTCGAGCGTACAATTTACAAAACCGACCTTGATGAAAAGTCTTTTGTCAATCTTTACCCATTTTTGCCTCACCACTTTAACTTATTGCTTGCTTTGCTACAACGTCTGGCAAAGAAGACGGGCGGAATTGGGCTGCGCTCCGCGATTCGGGTGATACAGGATGTACTGACTGAAAATACCGGTGACCGGTTGGCCGAGGCTAGCCTTGGGTCATTGGCAACGACTGCTCATATATACAACGTTTTGAAAGCCGATATTCGAAGATCCTATCCGCATGTGACCACTTCAGTAGATAATGTGATAGCCAACTATAAAGATAAGTCGCTAGCAATAGATGTTGCAAAGTCGATAGCGACCCTTCAAATTTTAGATGATTTTTACCTATCCTTAGATAATCTGGTGGTCATGATGCATCCAATTGTTGAAGCGTCATCTCAAAAGGATGCGATCAAGGCAATTGTTGATGAACTTAAAAATACCCGCGGCCTAACGCTGACTGAAATCGAGGGTCAGCTGAGATTTATGACTGACGCGATCATTGGGATCGAAAAAGAGAAGGAGAAAGTTTATGTAGGCAATAGTGATGTTCGAAAAGTTTATGAACGACAACTAGAAGACGTATTTACTCCGGTCCCTTCAGCCCGTATTTTGAATACCAAGTCGGTAAAAACAGGAATACAATTTTTATTAGACGGAAAGCTCACTAGGTTGCTTGAAATTAACGACGAAATACAAACAGAGATCCATTTTGCTCAGCCGTCCACCTATCCCGACATTCTTGAGGAATTAAAACGAAAGAGCACCGAATATTTAAATAGTAGCAAAATATATTTCCTTGGTCAACTCGACGGTAATCTGGATGCGACCATTGAAGAAATCGTGAGGTGCGAGGAAATTGCATCGAGAAAAAACAATTACCAAGACAAGGAGATCATAGATTACCTAAATAGTCAACATCAGGAAGCGCAAAACTTAAAAAGAAAGATCAAAAGATCACTCACAGTTGCTTTGGAAAAAGGTGAATTTATTTTCAGGGGGAAATCCAAAGCCTGTAAGACCATTTCTCAGAGCGGCTTAAAGGAGTCTGCAAACATCTGGTTGAAGTCCTGTGCGGAAAGTGTTTACCATAAATATCAGTTAGCCCCAGTTAATATCGAACCGACGGCTGCGCAAAAGTTGCTTCAGTTTGAGGATCTCAAATTGGTTCCTAATGCCCTGAATCATCTTAATTTGATAAAAACAGATGGAAGTATCGATCTGAATGCGCCTGCCTTGAAAGCCATCAACGAATACCTACAGAAAGAGGGACATATCGATGGCCGCAAACTTATCGAGCACTTTAACGATGCAGAATTTGGTTGGGACAATAATACGACGCGTTATTTGATCACACTTATGTTCTTGGCTTCTGAGATTAAGCTAAGGATTAGCGGAAGCTATATTTCCGTAAAAGGGCCTTCTGCCATTGAAAAACTGTCAAATAGCAGTGAATTTAATAAGATCGGTGTATCCTTGCATAACGACGATCAACCCACCAATGATCAAAAAATACGTGCGGCGAAGCATCTAACAGAATTGACCTTAAATACAGTTCCCCCACTTCCTCAGAAGATCAGCGAGGCGGTGATAAAATATTTTCCTGAATTTCTGAATAAATACGCAGCACATAGTATACGTTTGAGAAATCTTGATCTTCCCGGTAAAGAAAAATCGAAATATATGCAGGAAGGTATCACGGAAATCTTAAAAGGGGATGCCTCGGATGCGACTTTTCGCTTAGGGAACCCGAACGCAGAGCTATATATGGCCTTAATTTGGGCAAAAAAACTACAGCAAGCATTTGACAATGGGATAGAGGAAGTCATCGAAAAGTTGCGAAAAATCCAAAGAGGAATAGATGACCTGCCCAAAGATGGTTTGACTGGTGAGTTAAAAGCTCAGTTAGCTAGCCATTTTGAAAACATAGATCATATCCTGCAGGTAGATGATTTTTTTGAAAAGGAAGCCGACTTAAAAGGGTTTTCTAATGATATTGAAAGCGTTATCGCGGACTATTGCGAAAAATTCAGAGCCCAGGAAAATGGTAACATACAAAACGAAATAACCCGTATTAGAAGTACCTATGCTTATATTCAATTAGATAATGAGATCAAAAATGAGTTTTTAAAACGGCTTGACGCATTAATCATTACCGACAAAGCAGATCTTGAAGGCATCCGGGATATCATTAACGATGCATTCAGCTTTGGCGCACAGTTGAAAAACATTGAAAAAGAGATTATGGAAGCCGACAATCTAAAAGAACCGGGGCCTGGATATAAGAAGATAAAAAAATACTCGCTGTCACACTTACCAAGACGCATTGAGAAAAAAGGCGATATTGATAACATCATTAAAGAGTTTAATAAGATGAAGGACCACCTACAGGACGATGAAATTATCGATCTAAATTGGTAATTTTGAATAATTCTACCCAATATGCCACTTAGTAAATCAGCTCGTTCCAAAATTCTATCATTCGTACAGGAAGCGAAGAAACTGTTAATAAAGGAGGTGGAAGACCAGCTACAACAGTTTTACGGTATTCGCCCAGATGGGACAGTGCTAATGATCGAACAACTAACAGCTCCAGAATCGGAGGTTATTTATACTGCAGGCTTATTACGCCAGCGGCTCATTCACTTGAAAGCTAATCTGGCCGATAAAACCAACCAGGATACAGAAGCCATCCGACAACTAGTACGTGAACAGGCATTTACTATTCTTAACCGCTTTGCCAGTCTGCGTATGGCTGAAGAAAGAGGAATAATTAAGGAAACCGTACGCCAAGGATATAACAGCGAGGGATTTCAGATCTTTGACAGCATTACAGGTCAAGGTCAAACCGCGTCCCAATATGCCCGGTATAAATGGTATATCTATGCTGTTTTTGATGAGCTGGCCTTGGACCTCCCTTCCGTGTTTGATCGTCATTCGCCATATGCTTTACTCTTCCCTTCAGAACCTGCAATGGATATGCTATTCCATATTATCGACAAGGATGAGGTAACATTTCATCGCGAAGAAGGTTTTCAGGCGATCAATCTATGGAAAGAAGATGAAACGATTGGATGGATTTATCAATATTACAATTCCAAGGAAGAAATCAAAGAAATGCGTGAGGCTTCGGACCTACCACGCAACAGCAGGGAGCTCGCTATTCGAAATCAATTTTTCACACCAAGGTATGTCGTGCAGTTTCTAACCGACAATTCTTTAGGGCGGCTTTGGTATGAAATGACAAATGGACAAACAGCATTAAAGGATATTTGTAAATACCTTATTGCCAGCCCTGATGACGTTTTTCTAAAAAAAGGGGAGTCAGTAGACCGTGAAACCGCTACTTCCGAGCGGCATATAGTCTTCCGGCCCATCAAAGATCCCCGGGAACTTCGCTTACTTGACCCAGCTTGCGGCTCTATGCACTTTGGTCTGTATGCTTTCGATCTGCTTGAATTGATCTATCTGGAAGCCTGGGATCGCCAGCCTGATTTAATGGGTGATCTTAGAAATACGATCAGTCGCCAGGAATTTATAGCGCAAATCCCAGAATATATTATCCGATATAACATTCATGGCGTTGACATTGATCCTAGGGCGCTGCAAATCGCCGGGTTAAGCCTGTGGTTAAGGGCGCAAAAGAGTTTTGATAAGCTTAACCTTACTAGAGACGTACGACCACAGATTAATAAAAGTAACCTCGTATTGGCAGAAGGAATGCCGGGCAATGGGATCCTATTATCCGAACTTTTGGAGCCGTTGGATATCCCTATCAGAAAATTGGTATTGTCGATATGGGATTTGATGAAGATGGCTGGAGAAACCGGACTACTCCTGCGCATTGAAGGTGAAATAGATCGCCAAATAAAAATGCTGGCTGCGGAATTAAATGACGATATTGAAAAAACCCAATTGACATTGACCGGAGGGGCTTCCCAAGAGCAAGTTGCTGAAAAGGCCGCTTTATATGCTACAAAAGCCTATCGCGATAACTTTTTGGAGACTGCAGAATCAGAAGTCTTAAGTGTTTTAAAACAACTAGCGGAAGCCGCTACAAATGGCGAAGCCTACCAGCGTCTATTGTTTGCTGAAGATACCGCCAGAGGGTTTGCCTTTATTGAGCTTTGTCGAAGACAATACGATGTAATTGTTATGAATCCCCCTTTCGGAGACTCAACAATAGCTACAGCCGCATATTTGCAAACTAACTATCCCACCTGGGGAAAAAATATATTGGCGGCGTTTTTTGACCGGATGTTGGAGTTGTCCAACGCACAGGGATTAGTGGCGGCAATTTTCGACAGGACCGTTGCTATTAAAAGTTCTTATGAAAATTTTAGAAACAGGAATTTTTGTGGACATATCGATTCGATGGCGGATACGGGGTGGGATGTTCTGGATGCCAATGTTGAAACGACTACATTGGTATTAAATAAAACCAAAAGTCCCGCGCTAGGCACATTCATTAATATTCAAGAAACAAAACGTAAACAACAGGAATTGTTGACCGCAATAACATCGATCAGGGATAAAGAACCCAGTGAACTCGTATTTTTTAGAAATTCATGGGATTTTGAAAAACTGCCAAATTCGATTATCGGCTATTACTTTCAGCGGTTTGAAATTGAGAACTTTAAAAAATTCAAAAATTTAAATGAATTAGGATACTCCGCTAGAAAAGGTAATGACTTTGTATCTTTTGAGCATTACAGGAATTTTTGGGAAGCGACTTCCACTACGATTTATAAGCATCTTTATAACGGAAGTCCCTTCAATATGTTTTATCTACCCTACCGAGAAATTGCCAGAGTGATTTACCCTGACGAATATTACAAACAACATAAATCAATTAATATTCGGAATGCTCAGTATCACTACATCATCGGAGTAGGTATTGGTAAATTTGGCGATATCATGGACGCTCACTTGTTTAAGGAGGGTTTTATGTTTACCAATGAGGGCATGTGCATTTCGAAAATAACAAAAGATCAAGCGGTATTGCTCAATGGTTTTTTAAACTCCATGTTCGCTCAATATACGATCAATCAATATTGTGGCCTACATAAACAGGCTGGATATATCAATCTATTGCCGTGTCCGCTGCCTGAAGGATTTGACCACAATAAGACTTTGAATGCGATTTTCAGTATAAAGCGAAAGTGGTATTCCCTGGATGAAACTTGCCTAGAATTCCGGCATCTACTCAAAGAATTCTCATTTTCTGATTCACTGACAAGGAGAATTGCTGAAATGCAGGATGAATTAAATAAGGAAAAATTACACTATGTAGAGCACATTAACACAAATGACACCTTCTGGCAGGCTCAGGCAAACATTCCTCAGGAAGCGGTACAGGTTTTTGAGGCATTAAAAAACAAAAGACCGGGGGAAAACTTAATTTCGATAAATGGGTTAAATGACGATGACCTTAACGGCAACCCGGTCCTTGCTCACGAAATTATTTCCAACTTATTAGGAATAGTTATGGGACGCTGGGACATCAGGAGCGTTATCGACCCTGTATCCATTCCATCATTTGGAGATTTCTTTGCACCCTTACCTTTTATGCCGGTGGTTAGCTTGATTCAAACGCCTTCTGGTTACCCGGTCGACTCGCCGATCGACGGCATATTGGTCAGTGATAACAATCATCCCAGATCCATTATTCAGGCAATAAAAAAGGTGATTAGAATAATATGGAAAGGTAATGCAGATCAAATATGGAATGAGTTGGAAGAAATTGGGCAGTATAATTCCGCCGAAAATTTCATCGGTAATGTCAATGGTTTTTTTGACTTTCACCATAAAAGATACACAAAGAGCAGAAGGGAAACGCCGATTTATTGGCCGATTTCCACGGCATCAGGTAGTTATACAGTTTGGTTGTACTATCCTAAAATCAACGACCAAACGCTATATAAGGTCGTAAATGATTTTATTACTCCCAAACAGGGGGACGTCTTGGAAGAAATCAAAAAGCTCGAATCAAATGTTAATTTAGATAATCAGGGGCAAAAAGAGTTACAGTCCTATCATGATTTGATACATGAACTTCAAGACATGGAAAAAGAACTGTTAAAAGTTGCTGCCTTATTTTATAAACCAAATCACGATGATGGTGTGCTGATCTCAGCCGCACCTTTACACAACCTTTTCAGGCATTCCAAGTGGAAAAAGGCCACTGAAGAATGTTGGAAAGCGTTGCAAAAAGGCGAGCACGATTGGTCGCATATGGCGATGGCCATTTGGCCTAACAGGGTTACTGATAAATGCAGAAAAGACATGAGTTTGGCAATAAAACACGGGCTCGAAACACTATGTGAAGTAAAGGCTAAAGAGAAAAAGACAAAGACAGAGAAAAAAGTCAAAGCTTTGGCATCTATTAAACTTTTTGAATGATGATCAGATTGTATATCGCGGAACATTTTAAAAAAATACTACACCTCCATCCCACATTGGTGATTTTCGATCCTGATCAGCGTTACAGGGAAATCGTTAATACTATAGGAAATAACCAAATCCGTGTTTTTGATACAACCTGTAATATTTTAGCTGTTCGCGAAGAAATATCCACCTATTATGCGACAACAATTGCAGAAGATGTCAATTCCAAAATGCTAGTTTACGTGCCTTTTAAAGAACCTTTGACTAGGCAGGAGAAATTAATGGACCCGTTTTTTATATTCTCATTTGGCGGTGCCATGTTCCCGTCTGATGCTGCTGACAAATACGAGTCGCTATGTAAAGGGTGCTATATCGATAAGGAGCAGCAGATTGATGAATTGTTCCAACAAGAAATCCCTGATTTCGATACCGTTGACGCCCTTGGAGGCGGCAATACCTGGGCCAAATTGCAAATTCTTACAGGCGGTAAATCTGAAAAAGAAATATTAATGGTGCTGTTGACCCCATCGGCCAAACAACTTGAAACCATCAATAAAGACAAGACCTGGCTGAAAGAATATAAAGATTTGGCGAGATTGATCGGTTTACAAACAAAAGAAAAAACTTATGATGCGGTATGTAGTGAACTTTGGCGTTTTCTATTATTCAGTGAGTTTGTTTTTGACCTCCCTATTCCACTACCGGATTCGCTTAGCGGTATTCCTATAGCCAAGGCTTCAACAAAAAGCCTGATATTGGATATCTGCAGATCCTTAAGGAATGACACCAGCAATCAGGAAGTTTACGTGGAAAAGGCTGATTTTGTCGCAACCCAACTGGGGCTCTCTAATTTATTTCGCAATGAGCATCAATTGGGGGAAATCATTACTTTTTCCTTTGAAGACAACACCTATTTCTACCACTTTATTAACCTGTTAAGACAGGGCAAAATGGATGAGGCAACTGAGATCACCTCGCGGATAAAGGAAAATATCTGGCTGCATCACGATAAGGAACGTAGAAGATACTGGAAGATGGCGGAATTCGGATTTGAGTTGATCAAGTTAACCGAAATCAACATCAAACCGGCTACTTCATTAAAAGCAGCGATCAGCCAGTATACCGAAAGCGACTATAAGATTGATCAGCTACAGCGGAGGTTCGAGAAACAAGCCATGGAAATAATGGAGGAAAATACGGCTTTGACGGATTTGAAAAGTCTAGTACGAAGCGCCTACAAGAAATACGTGGAGCGATCACAAAAACACTATCAACAACTGGTCTCTATTGAGCACTGGCCAGTAGAGGGCATGTTAAGCAATACCCAAGTCTTTACAAGACATATACAACCATTATTAAAAG
>CBFGNP010000107.1:0-9151 GCA_965650095.1 uncultured Pedobacter sp.
TGGTAGCAGAGTCGATTGCTTTTAATATATCGAAAAACAGGTCTTCGACTACGCTCTCCATAGGAGTCCTTTGGACAGACTGGCATACTGATAATTTATAATAAAATTTAAACAGGCACTAAAAATTAGAAAAATAATATTAACCTAATTAAAATGAAATATACGCTTACCTTGGTTTTGGCACTTGTTTTTAGTGTTATAAATGCGCAAACAGCCAAAAAAAAATATCATCAATGGGCATCAACACCGCCTCTTGGTTGGAACAGTTGGGATTGTTTTGGAACAACCGTTACCGAACAGCAAGTAAAAGAACAGGCAGATGCGATGGCAAAATACCTTTTGCCAAGCGGATACAACTATCTTACAGTTGATATTCAATGGTATGAGCCTGAATCAAAAGGACATGCTTACGACCCAAACGCGCTACTTACCATGGATGGCTATGGCCGCTTAACGCCAGGTTTGAAAAAATTTCCTTCGGCTGCAGATGGAAAAGGTTTCAAACCTCTTGCAGACTATGTGCACGCCAAAGGACTGAAATTCGGCATTCATATTATGCGCGGAATTCCTCGTCAGGCTGTCGAAAAAAATACACCGGTACTCGGAACAAACGTAAAAGCACAGGATATTGCCATTAAAAGCTCTACCTGTCCATGGAATCCTGATATGTACGGCATTAAGGCTAATAGCCCTGAAGGTCAGGCTTACTATAATTCCATTGTGCAGATGTATGCCGACTGGGGAGTGGATTTTATCAAATGCGACGATATTTCACGTCCTTATGATGATGTACAAAAGGCAGAAATTGAGGCGCTTCGCAAAGCAATAGATAAAACCGGGAGACATATTCTGTTAAGTTTATCTCCGGGAGCAACGCCGGTTAAAATGGGCGATCATGTGATGAATCATGCCAATATGTGGCGTATCACCGACGATTTTTGGGATCGCTGGGGATTGTTGCAAGCGATGTTTGAGCGAATGGACGTGTGGACACCTTTTCGTGGACCTGGCCATTTCCCTGATGCAGATATGCTCCCGATTGGAATTGTTGAATTCAATCGCCCAACCCATTTCACTAAAAACGAACAATATACGCTTATGAGCCTTTGGGCTATTGGTCGTTCGCCACTTATTTTTGGTGGAAATATGACCAAGCTTGACGATTTTACCAAGGAAATGCTCACCAATCCTGAAATGCTCAAAGTAAATCAACAGAGCATAAATAACCGTCAGGTATCACGTGAAAAGAATCTGATCGTGTGGACGGCCGATGTGCCTAATAGCAAAGATAAGTATGTAGCTCTTTTCAACGCGCAAAGCAAAGGAGAGAATCTTGATTTCAACAATGCCGATTATGTAAGTCCAATAATTGCCGGTAAAGGAAGTTCGCAAAAGATAGAAGTATCGGTAAAAGATGGTAAAAAACTTGTTCTCTTTGTGAAAGATGGGGGCAATGGGTTTGATTTAGATCATATTGTTTGGGCAGATCCTGTTCTTCACGGCCCCAAGGGCGATTTAAAACTGACTAACCTCAAATGGCTGAGTGCAACTTCAGGCTGGGGAGATGCAAATGTCAATCGTACCTTAGATAATAAACCAATTATTATAAATAATGAAACACGAGAGGGAATTGGTGCTCATGCAGCGTCTGTGATCGTTTATCAATTGCCAGAAGGTTATGATTCTTTTACAGCAACTGGCTACGTAACACAGGAAAAAGGCTCAGTGACTTTTGGCGTTTTGGTTGATAAAGGAACATTAGATGTTCCCGATAAGGCCAATGTAAAAGTAAACTTTGAAGCTATTAATATAAAAGGCAAAGTAAAAGTGCGCGATTTATGGAATCACAAAGAGCTCGGAACTTTTAATGGGAGCTTTGAGCGTGAATTGCCACAACATGGGGCTGGACTGTATCGGATAACTCCTTTGCGTTAAGATATTAACCTGAACTTGATTAATAACATGCCTTTAAAGATCTTCTTTAGATATTTTAACTCACCGCCGTCACCCTGAATTTATTTCAGGGTCTATCTAGCAGGAAAGATGCTGAAACAAGTTCAGCATGACGATCGAGTTAGGAAAAAGAAACAAAAAATTGATCACAACGGGTAAATGTTAATCGAACTAAGGTTACCAGTTCCCTGCAATGCATTAGGCCGTTTTAAAGCCTTTGTTAATTTACGCAATAACATTGATGAATGCTATAATATTTAATAATACAAATTAATATAACACAACAAAGTGAGGAGCTTCAATTTATACAAAAGACAATATTTTGCAAAACAAATAGTATTGGTATTCGTACTATTTATAAGCTTTTTTTCAGGGTATGCGCAAAATGGCATAGAAAGAAAACAGTTATTTGATTATGACTGGAAATTCTGTTTAGGTGATACGCCAGAAGCTAAAGCAAATGATTTCAATGATTCGGGTTGGCGTAAACTTGATTTACCGCACGATTGGAGTATCGAAGGAAAAACTCATCCTAAAAATGCTACAGGAGGAGGAGGTGGATTTTTTCCGTCAGGGATAGGCTGGTATCGAAAAACCTTTCAGGTGCCTGATAGCTGGAAGGTAAAAAAAACAGCTATTTATTTTGAAGGTATTTATATGAATTCCGAGATTTTTATTAATGGAAAATCGCTGGGTGTTTATCCTTATGGTTACACATCATTCAGTTACGACCTTACACCTTATCTCGATTTTGGAAAAGAGAATGTTATTGCTGTCCGTGTCGACAATTCACAACAGATGAACAGCCGCTGGTACAGTGGCTCTGGTATTTACCGCCATGTATGGTTAAATGTTACCGACCCTGTACACGTTGCACATTGGGGTGTTGACATTTCAACTCCTCAGGTGTCTTCAAAAAAAGCAACTGTACTGGTAAAAACCAAGGTTAAAAATGAAACAGCATCTGCCCAGCAAATTGTTGTAAAAATGCTTCTTTGGAATAAAAATTCTAAAAAAATTGCTAATGGCCAGATGCAAGTCGTACTTCCTGCCAATAGCGAAAAGGAAATCACCCAGACTATACAAGTGTCAGATCCTATGCTCTGGACACCGGAAACACCGAATTTATACCAGGCGCAGGTTCAGGTAGTAAAAGACAAAAAAGTGCTGGACAATACAAAAACCAATTTTGGTATCCGCTCTATAAAATTTACGACCGAAAATGGGTTTCAATTGAATGGAAAAACAGTGAAAATAAACGGCGGTTGTGTGCATCACGATAATGGCTGTTTGGGCGCTGCTGCTTTTCACCGTGCCGAAGAGCGTAAAGTAGAATTGCTTAAAGCCAGTGGTTTCAATGCCGTGAGAACTTCTCACAATCCACCTTCTGAAGCATTTCTCGATGCCTGCGATAGATTAGGCCTGCTCGTAATGGACGAATCTTTCGACTGCTGGAGAATTGGAAAAAATACCAATGATTATGCAAAATATTTCGACCAATGGTGGAAAAAAGATTTGCAGGCAATGATTTTAAGGGATCGAAACCATCCCTCTATCGTGATGTGGAGCATCGGTAATGAAATTGCAGAACGGGGAAAACCTGAAGCTGTTGAAACAGCTAAAATGCTTTTGCAGGAAGTGAAAAAAATAGACATTACAAGACCTGTAATTTCTGCCGTTGTGAATTTAAACAAATGGGAAAACCTGGATTCTTTGATAAACGTACATGATGTTGCCGGCTATAATTACAACCTGCATACTGCTCCAGAAGATCATAAAAGAGTGCCTTCTCGAATCATTGTTCAAACCGAATCCTATCCGAAAGATGCTTTTGCCAATTGGAAACTTGTGCAGGAAAACAATTATGTAATCGGTGATTTTGTTTGGACAGCAATGGATTATCTGGGTGAGTCAGGAATTGGCCGTTGGTATTATTCTGGGGATACCCCTGGTGAACACTGGGAAAATAATTTTTTTCCATGGCATGGTGCTTATTGTGGTGATATCGATCTGACCGGATGGAGAAAACCCATTTCCCATTACCGGAGCATGTTGTACAACGATAACGAAAAACTTTATATGGCCGTGCGTGAACCAGCTCCTGAACCTTTGGAAATCAAAGAAACCTGGTGGTCAGTTTATCCAACCTGGGAAAGCTGGACCTGGCCGGGTTTTGAAGGGAGAACCGTTCAGGTTGAAGTGTATTCCAAATACCCGAAAGTGAGGCTTTACCTGAATAACAAACTGATAGGTGAACAGGCAACTACCATTGGGCAACAGTTTAAGGCTACTTTTGAGGTTCCATATGCTGCGGGTTTGATTAAAGCCGTAGGTGTAGAAGATAATAAAGAAACGGGATCAGTCATCCTCAAAACTGCTGGCGAGGCTGCAAAAATAAAACTAAGGGCAGACCGGAAAGAAATCTTGGCCAACGGGCAGGATTTATCGTACATCACGATCGAGCTAACCGATAAAGAGGGAACAATTCAACCTAATGCGACCAACCGTTTGCATTTCAAAATCGAAGGTGCAGGCGTAATTGCAGGAGTGGATAATGCTGATCTGAAAGATTTTGAACAATACGTGGGCAATATCCGTAAAGCATGGAAAGGTAAAGCTCTAGTTGTGATAAAGAGCAAACATGAAGCTGGCGATATCAAACTAACGGTTACCTCTCCTAATTTACCAGCGGAAACTTTAAGTATCAAAACAGCTGATTATAACCATCAAAAAGGGCATTAATTCAAAAATCAAACGGTTACTGAGTATTTGAATTAATCAATAGATTTTTATAGAAATAAATAAAACGGCCTGGTAGTTAACTGAATCCAATCGGTTTATAAACATCAATTCGATATACAGAGCAGTAGATGATGATACCTGGGATTGCCAAAAGAATAAAATATACTGATAAGCACGGCATATGATAAAAGTTGATAATACTATTAAAATTTTTCTAGCGCTTATTTTGGGTTTTTGGGCGAGCACCTTGTTTGCCCAAACAGGAATGATTAGCGCTCCATCGAGAAATACGACCAGTTTAAACGGTAACTGGAATGTAATCCTGGATCCCACTGGTATTGGCGAGTGGAGGCAGCTATGGCAAGAGAAAAAAACAGAATTAAAAACAGACTTTGTAGAATATTCTTTTGAAGGAGGACCGCAATTAAAAGTGCCAGGCGATTTTAATTCTCAGATGAGTGAACTCACTTTTTTAGAAGGCGTTGTTTGGTATAAAAAGGAGTTTAATTATTCCATTAGCAAAGAAAAAAGGCTTTTCATTTATTTTGGCGCTGTAAATTACCTGGCCGATGTTTACCTGAACGGGGAAAAGATTGGAAGCCACGAAGGAGGTTTTACACCCTTTCAGTTTGAAATAACAACGAAAATAAAAGCGGGAACAAATTCACTGATCGTTAAAGTTGACAACAAGCGCCTAAAAAACGGACTTCCCGGAATAGGATATGATTGGTTAAACTATGGTGGCATAACCAGGGATGTATATCTTATCGAAACTGGTAATACCTATTTTGAGGATTACAGTATTCAGCTTAAAAAGGGGAGCCGGAAGGATGTTTTGGGATGGATTAAGGTAAATGGTGTTAATAAAGTACAAAAGATCAAAATTAAAATTCCAGAGCTTGACCTTGTTTATTTAACAAGATCAGACACTAGCGGCCTGGCCAGGCTTCAATTTTCTTCTGCTTTTAAACTGTGGTCTCCTGATCATCCGAAACTTTACAAAGTGATTATTGAAAGCGAAACCGATACCATTGAAGATGAGATCGGTTTCAGAAATATTGAAGTAAAGGGGAATAAAGTTGTGCTGAATGGTAAAGAGATTTTTTTCAAAGGAATAAATATCCACGAAGAAAACCCATATAAAGGATCAAGGGCCTTCTCAAAAGAAGATGCCACATTGCTGTTGAACCAAGCAAAAGAGCTTGGTTGCAATTTGGTACGGCTTGCACATTATCCGCACAATGAAAACATGGTAAAGCAGGCCGAAAAAATGGGACTAATGGTTTGGAGCGAATTGCCCGTATATCAGCATATTGAATTTTCAGATACTGCGGTTTTATCAAAAATGGATTTGATGCTCAGGGAAATGGTTAGTAGAGACAGGAACCGGTGTAGTGTCGTTATCTGGAGTCTTTCTAACGAAACCTATGACGGTACACCAAACCGTACCAACGCACTCGCCGGATTAACTAAGGTATGTAGAGCACTTGACTCTACCAGATTAATAACGCATGTTACCAACAGTCAGGCTTACAGCAATAATTCTTTTAAAGTACGGGATAGCCTTTACAAGTATGCCGATATCATCGCTGTTAACGAGTATATTGGCTGGTATATTCCCTGGCAAGGTAAGCCCGAAAATACAACCTGGAACGTGGCCTTTCCGGATAAGCCGGTTTTTATTTCCGAATTCGGTGGCGAGGCATTGTTTGGCAACAGGAATGGAGCAGCCGATGAGGCTGCTTCCTGGAGAGAAGAATATCAAAAGAAAATCTATACCGACCAGCTCAAAATGTTTAACACCATTCCTAATCTTTGCGGGGTTGCCCCATGGCTTTTGTTTGATTACCGCTCATTAGGCAGAATGCACCCCGTTTATCAGAAAGGATACAACAGAAAAGGTTTGTTATCGGAAAAGGGTGAAAGAAAAATGGCCTGGTATATTATGGAACAATATTATAAAAGCAAATGAAATCTATAAATATAAGAGAAAACCTATTGCTTTTGAGCTGTTTGATGGCCACCCTCAACGTTTTTGGCCAAAGTAAACAGATCAATCTTTGGGATGGAGAAGCTCCTGGTGCAATGGCCAATACCAATTATAAACAGCAAGTAGATTCAGCAAATAGTTGGATGACTTTTATCACAAAACCCTTACTTGAGATGTACGCTGCCCCGTCGGAAACAGCAAATGGTACAGCAGTAATTATATGCCCGGGAGGTGGTTATTCTGGGCTGGCCATTGCCCACGAAGGAAAGGAAGTTGCCAAGTGGTTAAACAGTCTTGGTGTTACGGCCTTCGTACTGAAATATCGCTTGCCAAACGATGCGACTATGGTTGATAAGGCTACCTGTCCATTACAAGATGGGCAGCAAGCCGTTCGCTTAGTGAGGCGCAACGCTAAAGCGTGGGGGATCAATCCCGGAAAAATCGGGATTATGGGATTTTCGGCAGGTGGACATCTTGCAGCTACAGTATCAACTCATTTCAAAGAAAAGGCCTCGGCAATTACTGATACAATCAGCCTGCGGCCAGACTTTTCGATACTGATTTATCCGGTTATATCTATGCAGGAAAATATTACTCATAAAGGTTCAAAAGTAAATTTATTGGGCGAAAATCCAGCTGCAGAAAGAGTAACCTATTTTTCAAATGAACTACAGGTTAACGATCAAACACCACCTGCGTTTCTGGTACATTCTATGGATGATAAAGCGGTGCCGGTGCAAAACAGTGTTGCATATGCGCTTGCTATGGAGAAAAAGAATGTGGCCTGCGAACTTCATGTTTATCAGTCAGGTGGGCATGGTTACGGACTTGCACATTCTGAAAATACTGAATCATTATGGCCGGAAGCCTGCCGGAAATGGATGGAGATGAGGGGATACATTAAGGAGAAGGGAGCAGAAAAAGGTATTTTTAATAAGGCTACCAAACCAGGGGCTGACGATAAACCTGCGTTTAACGATCCTCCAATGGGTTTCAGAGATAAACGTGACAATATATCTCATGGCATCGTCAGCACTGTTCAATACAGTTCCAAAGCACTGGGTCAATCCCGAGAAATGCTGGTTTATACTCCCCCAGGTTATTCGCCTGCTAAACGCTATCCGGTGATTTATCTCTTGCATGGACTTAATTCAGGTAACGGTCAATGGCCATATTGGGTTCATGCCGATAATATTATCGATAACCTAATAAGCGAGGGTAAAATTAAGCCAATGATAATCGTTTTTCCAAACTGCAATACCAACGTGACTGTAAATAACCCAAAACCAGATGAGCAGGAAGAACGAAAAGGAGGCTATAAAGGTTACGGGATATCTTTCCAAAATGATTTGCTTCATGAAATCATTCCTTTTATTGAATCTCATTATTCAGTTTACACTGACCGCAAACATCGTGCGCTCGCGGGCTTGTCTATGGGTGGTGGTCAATCCTTGAACATAGGCCTCGCACATATTAACACTTTTGCTTATGTGGGTGGATTCTCTTCCGCGCCTAACACCAACCAATTCGGAGGTCTTTCTAATGTTAAACTTTTACCCGATTTGTCGGCTGCAAAACATAAACTTAAAATATTATGGCTGGCTTGTGGTAGTAAAGATGGGCTGTTTAGTGTTAGCCAGCGCGTGCACCAACACCTCAAATCGCAAGGGGTACCACATGTATGGCATGTGGATGCAAATGCTCATGATGATACGGAGTGGGCCAATAACTTATACCTTTTTGTTCAGCATATTTTTAAATAAAGGTGAACTGATTGCCGCCGATGGATAAAACAAGTTACTAATCGTTTGATTCTTTAAAGTAAAAAAATAACAAGCATAAAATTATGAAGAAGTATTTAATTGCATTTATGTTAATTGTGATCTACGGAACTGCCGCGAAATCCCAAAATGCCAATCCATATTTTCCTGAAAAAGACCTGATCACTACCGGAATATACTATTACCCCGAACACTGGAAAGAAAGCCAATGGGAGCGCGATATCAAAAAGATTTCGGATATGGGCTATGAGTTTGTTCACCTTGCCGAATTTGCCTGGTTTAAAATGGAACCTGAAGAAGGACGGTTTGACTTTACCTGGTTAGATAAGGTGGTGGGTTTATGTGTAAAATATAAGCTTAAGGTGGTCATGTGCACGCCATCTGCAACCACACCAGCATGGATGCGGGCTAATTATCCCGAAACCTTTATAATGGATGGGCATTATATCCGGGCTGAACATGGAACAAGGGGGCTGGCTTCGATTGTTAATCCAAAATACCGTTTGTTTGTCGAAAAAATTGTAACCGAGATGGGTAGGCGTTATGGTCAGCATAAAAATGTGACCGGATGGCAGTTGGATAATGAGCCCGATGCGAAGCCAGATTATAGCGTGTCCTCGCTGAAAGCTTTCAGGCAATGGCTAAAAAGCAGGTACAAAACCATTGATGCTTTAAATGATGCCTG
>CBFGNP010000108.1:0-9092 GCA_965650095.1 uncultured Pedobacter sp.
ACTGCGGCAAACATGGCTGCACCTAAGGCACAGGTATGTTCGAACTGGTGGATGCGGATAGGCATATTGAGCACATTTGCCATCGTTTGCATTACAAAAGCTGATTTTTTAGCTACGCCACCAATTCCAATGATCCCTTTTACAGGAATTCCCTCTTCTGTAAAGCGGTCTACTATATTTTTAGCGCCAAAGCATGTAGCTTCTACCAGTGCCCTGAATATCCGCGGAGCATCGCTACCCAGATCAAGGTTGCTGATGGCACCTTTTAATTCCTGGTTGGCATCAGGGGTTCTTCGTCCGTTGAGCCAGTCTATCGCGAGTTCATCATCATCCGTTCTTGGCAAAGCTGAAGCTTGTTTGCTCAGTTCTGGAATGATCCGGTCCAGTAATTCCTGTTCCAGTGCTGCTAGGGTATTGGCATCGAGTAAAGTTGAGTTTCTAAGCAAATTTTTTACCGGCCAGGACAGTACTTCTTTGAACCAGGCGTATACATCGCCGAAGGCCGATTGTCCGGCTTCAAGGCCTGGCATACCTGGAATTACAGAGCCATTTACCTGTCCGCATATTCCTTTAATTAATTTACCCTCCATATCTGCCTGCGGCACGACCAGGATATCACAGGTAGAAGTACCCATTACCTTACTTAAGTAATAGGGCTCTATTTGTCCACCCACGGCACCCATATGCGCATCAAAGGCACCTACGCCGATTGATACATCGGTATTCAGTCCCAGGCGTTCTGCCCATTCTGCACTGATGTTTCCGGCGGATACATCAGAAGTAAAGGTCTCTTTATACAGGCGTCCGGTAAAGCCATCGAGTAAAGGATCAAGTGCGGTAAAGAAATCATTAGGTGGCAGGCCATCAAATTCTTCTGCCCAAAGGGCCTTATGTCCTGCAGCACAGCGGCTTCTTTTCATTTTCGAAACGTCCTTTCCTCCGGTAAGCAGGAAAGGTACCCAGTCGCAATGCTCCACCCAGGAATAGCAGGCATTTTTAACGGCCTCATCTGCGCGTAATATATGTAGCAGCTTTGCCCAGAACCATTCAGATGAATAGATGCCTCCACAGTATTTAAGGTAATTCGTATCGTATTTCGCAGCGTGTTTGTTGATCTGCATCGCTTCTTTTACCGAAGTATGATCTTTCCAGAGTACAAACATCGCATTTGGATTTTCTTCAAATTCCGGAAGAAGGGCCAAAGGCGTTCCTTCCTGATTTACAGCAACGGGAGAGGAGCCGGTTGTATCCACTGCAATCGCTTTTATTGCTGAAGCAATGTCATAACCTCCTGCTTTCCGAATACAATCTTTTATGCTTTGTTCCAGACCTTCTATATAATCCAAAGGATGTTGCCTGAACTGATTTTGCGCTGGATTACAGAATAAACCCTTTTGCCAGCGTGGATAATAGAAAACGGAGGAAGCCAGTTCTGCTCCATTGTTGGCATTGATAATTACTGAACGCACAGAATCCGACCCGTAATCAACCCCAATAACGTATTGATCTTTGTTCATATTTACTTAAATAAACGTCTAATTAACGTTTATTTAAGTAAATAAAAGAATTTATTTAAAGATTGCTCGAAAAGGGGCTAAAAGGTTCTTATGCACTGATTAATTTATCCGGATTGGGAATGAAGTTCAGGAAGGCCTGAAAGTTTGCCTTATATTTCTTCTTGTCGAGCTTAAAATAAAATGCACCTTTTTTAGAGCTGGATTTATCCTTCTCTGCCAATTTAATAAGGAGCTTGGTGGCGGTTAACTTCCTGATAAAATTCCGGTTATCTATCTGGGTATTGTATACATCCTCATATAGGTTTTGTAATTGCGGTATGGTGAACTTTTTAGGCAGCAGTTCAAATAAGATCGGGTGAAGCGCAGCCTTATATCTTATTTTCCTTTTGGCAGTTTCTACCATTTCGTCATGGTCAAATATCAGTTTCGGTGCGTTTTTTAAAAGAAACCACTCCGCATGATATTGATCATTGATCTGCGTCTCGTATTTATGGATATCTATCAACGCAAAATAAGTGACCGAAAGTGTCCTTTCAATAGGATCCCTTCTCGGGTCCCCATATGCTTGAATCTGCTCCAGGTAAACGCCTTCAAGTCCTGTAAGCTGGGTAAGTACGCGGTTGGCAGCGCCATCCAGGCTTTCATCAGTCCTTACAAATCCGCCCATTAAACTCCATTTATCCTTTTCAGGTTCGAGTGCTCTTTTAACCAGCAATATTTTTAAGTGTTCGCCATCAAATCCAAATACAATGCAGTCTACTGCTATTAAGAAACGGGTTTGATCAGTATATTTTGTCATTAAGTGCTACGTATTTATATCTTCGATTGTAAATATATCATATTCGTTAATATTAATTGTTGTTTTGACATTTAATATTCTTTTTATACATTAGTAATACGATCAAATATAAAAAAAGACTCTATGAACAAAAATTTCAATTCAATCTGTTTAGCTTTTATTTCAATATGGACATTAAGCAGCTGCGGAAATGCAACCAATTCTAATTCTTCCGGGAGGGATACTGCTGTTGTTTCGGCCATTGCCATTCCCGATTCAAACGGCTTTAAGGGGAATATAGGAGGGAAGATGGTTGAACTATATGTTTTAAAGAATAGGAACGGTGCCCAAACTGCTATTACCAATTACGGAGGTCGTGTGGTTTCTTTATGGGTACCTGATAAGAATAACGAATTTAAAGATGTTGTTTTAGGGTATGACAACCTGAAATCTTACCAGAAAAAAGGGGAACCATTCTTTGGTGCGCTGATCGGTCGCTACGGCAACCGGATTGCTGCTGGCAAATTTACTCTAGACGGTAGAACCTACCAACTTCAGCTTAATGATGGTGTGAATACTTTGCATGGTGGTTTTAACGGTTTTTTTAGCCAGGTATGGGACGCTAAAAAAATAAGTGACCAGATCCTCGAACTGAATTATTTTTCTAAAGATGGTGAAGCCGGCTATCCTGGTAATTTGACAGTCAAGGTAATTTATGAATTGACCAATGATAATGAGCTTAAAATAAGCTATACTGCAACTACAGATAAAAATACAGTTGTTAACCTAACCAACCATGCCTATTTTAATCTGAACGGGGCTGGTGATTCAACGATCACTGATCACTTGCTAATGATAAATGCAGATGGCTATACACCAGTGGATTCTACCTTAATCCCTACAGGGAAAATTGAGAAGGTTGCCGGTACGCCATTTGATTTTAATAAGGCAACACTCATCGGCGAAAGGATCAATAATACTGATCAGCAGTTGAAATATGGCAAAGGTTATGACCATAATTTTGTATTAAGAAAAGGTAAAGGGCTGCATAAAGTGGCTACGGTTACCAGTCCTAAAACAGGTATTGTAATGGACATCCTGACAGAAGAGCCTGGGCTGCAGTTTTATAGCGGAAACTTCCTGACCGGTGAAGACAAAGATGGTAAAGGAAAGATCAGTTATCCGCACCGTTCAGCTTTCTGCCTGGAAACCCAACATTTCCCGGATGCTCCAAACCAGCCATCTTTCCCAACTACCGTTCTTAAACCCGGACAAGAGTATAAAACCGTAACGATTTACAGGTTTAGCTTACAGAAGTAATAGTGCAAGTGTAATTTGCAGTAAAGGCATTGTATCTTCAAGATACAATGCCTTTTTGTTTGGGCTCGATGCGAATATGAAAGTAAAATCATATTTTTACGCTGACCAAATCCCGTTATCCATGTTCCCATTGTCTTTTTGGACCAAAGCCTTCGCGTTACTTATCCTGCTGTTTGGGTACAGGCCGGCGAATGCCCAAAAAAGCAAGTTAAGCTTTAAGCACCTTACTGTTGAAAACGGACTTTCTCAAAGTAGTGTATTGTCTATTGCACAAGACAGCATGGGCTTTATGTGGTTTGGAACAAAGGACGGTTTGAATAAATACAACACCAGGAATTTCGAGATCTATAAAAGGGAAAAGGGCAATAAGTCTTCTTTAAGCAGCGGTCAGAATATAAATGCGCTTTTAACAGATACCAAAGGTAATTTATGGGTAGGAACACAGAAAGGATTAAACAGGTACCTTCCGGAAAGCAACTCCTTTAAGCGTTACCAATATAATGCAAAGAACAAAAACAGCCTCAGCAATAATATTGTAAGAAGCATTTTTGAGGACAAAGCCGGGGACATCTGGGTAGGAACGGACAGCGGACTGAATAAGCTCGTTAAAAACGACAGGTTTATTCGTTTTTTGCCTGGAAAAAATGTCAGTTCAGGCTTGGCCCATCACCTCGTCAAGACGATTCATCAGGATCATGAAGGGGCGATGTGGATAGGTACGGTACAGGGGCTTACAAAGCTACAACAGAAAGATGGGAGATATTATTTTCAGTCTTATTTCCATAAAGAGGGGGATCAGGGGAGTCTCATAGATAATGACGTTAGTGTCGTTTTTGAAGATCCCAGGCACAATCTTTGGGTTGGAACACACAACAGCGGTCTGGAACTGTTTGACCGGACGAAGGGTACCTTCAGACATTTTATGTCAAGGAAGGGGGATCCGAACCGCATCAGCAGCAATGTCATACGCAGGATCAAAACAGATCAGGAAGGGCGGTTATGGATATCTACCCTGAATGGTATAAATATACTGGACCTGGATAATTTTAAGTTCACGGTGCTAAACCATAATCCCGAAGATCCTACAACTCTTAACCACAATTCCATTTATGATATTTTACAGGATGCTACAGGATCCATGTGGGTGGGCACATATTTTGGCGGGGTAAATTTTTATCATGCCAACGCGACTCCATTCAGAGAATACAAGACCAGCCTGGGTAAAAATGGCCTCAGCAGCAATGTAGTGAGTTCGATAGTGGAAGACAAGAACCACAATTTATGGATTGGAACGGAGGCTGAAGGATTAAATTATTACGACAGGGCTACGGGGCAGTTCAGGAGTTTTAAACACGATCCGGAAAACCCCAATTCCTTAAGCTCAAATTTGGTCAAAGCGGTTTCCATCGCACGCAATGGTGAAGTGTGGATTGGAACCTATGAAGGAGGACTGGATGTTTACCAGCCTGCAACGAAAACGTTCAGACATTATCGACCAAATTATGCGGATCCTAAAGCGCTGAATTCTAACCGTATTGTCTGTTTGCTTCATGATAGTAAAAACAGGTTATGGATAGGTACCAGGGCCCAGGGTATTTTTATATATAATGAAAAGGAAAATAACTTTGCGCGCTATAGCAGTCCGGGCAATCACCATGATCTGAGATTTTTGAGGTATTTATTTGAAGACCGTAGAAAGCGTATCTGGATAGCTACCAATTCGGGTACCTATTTGCTGGATCCGGTTTCAAATACGGTTAGGGAATTTACAGTGAGCGACAATAGCTCAAAATTTGACGACATCAATAGCATACAGGAAGACTCCAGGGGCATCATATGGCTGGGAAGTTATGATGCCGGTCTGATCCGTTACGACCCCCTCAAAAATAAAATCAGGTATTATACCATGAAGGATGGCTTGCCAAGCAACGTAATTCTGGGTATTTTGGAAGATCAGCAAAGAAATTTATGGATCAGCACGGACAATGGCTTAGCTAAATTTGATCGGAAAGCATTTAAAACATACACCATAGAGGATGGATTGCCGGGTAACGTGTTCAACTATAATTCTTTTTATAAAGACACAAAAGGCGAGTTTTATTTCGGGGGTTACAATGGCCTGGTGAGCTTCTTTCCCGACCAGATCAGGGAAAATAAAAAGACTCCCAAAGTTGTTTTTACCAGGTTAAGGTTGTTCAATAAAACAGTGGTAATCGGAGATGAAAGTAACCTGCTGAAACGCAACATCAGTTTAACTAAAGAACTCACCTTTTCTCATTCCCAGAATATCTTTAGTGTGGAGTTCGCCGTACTGAATTATATAAAATCTGAGAAGAACAAATATGCCTATAAACTGGAGGGGCTCGATAAAGAATGGAATTATGTAACTTCTCCGATTGCCACTTTTTACAATCTTCCGTCTGGCACCTATAAATTATTGATCAAAGGATCAAATAATGATGGGGTCTGGATCAGTCAGCCGGAAGAAATGATCATTCATATTCTGCCACCATTTTGGAAAACATGGTGGGCCTATCTATTATATATTTTGTTTCTTTCAGGGATCTTGTTTCTGATATTCAGATTTTTATGGATAAGGGCCTTATTAAGGAAAGAGCATGAGGTGTACCAGATGAAAATGGATTTTTTTACCAATGTTTCTCATGAGATCAGAACACCTTTAACACTTATTATTGGGCCTTTAGAGCATTTGATTAATGATACCAAAGAGTATCCTAGGCTAAACCGCCGATTGCTTACCGTTAAAAAGAATGCAGGAAGATTAACCCGTTTGGTCAACGAACTGATGGATTTCAGAAAACAGGAAGCAGGTAAAATGCGATTGAACGTGTCTCCACAAAACATTGTTGAGTTTACCAAAGAGATTTACTTGTCGTTCCAATACCTGGCTATAAAGCACCATATTGACTACCAGTTTAACAGCAGTGATGATGATATTGAAATTTATTTTGATCCTGAGCAGCTGGAAAAGGTGTTTTTTAACCTGTTGTCGAACGCATTCAAGTTTACTCCTGAACATGGGGTTATTATCCTAACGGTTAAACGGACAGAAAAGGGTTTCGTAGAAATAAATGTACTGGATAATGGCAAAGGCATTCCGGAGGAAAGCAGGAGTAAACTGTTCACCGATTTCTACCAGGTAAAAGACCCGCTTTCAAGGAATAATGGAGCAGGGATCGGGCTTGCTTTGTCGCGGAAGATTGCCAGATTACACTACGGAGACCTGCTGCTATTGCCCGGACCGCCATCTGACGAAACCATCATGAGTTATCTTGATGAAAAAAACGTTCAGACCTGTTTTAGCTTAAAGTTAAGAACAGGGCATAGTCATTTTAAAAAAGAAGAGCTTACACAGCAATTTGTCAATGTAGAGAGCCCTGTTTTATACCAGAGACCTCAGGAATTGGATGAATGGCCAGATCCCGAGTTAGCTGAAGAAACTAAGGGGGAAGAGCGGATCACTTTACTGATTGTGGAGGATAACCCTGAAATACGTGACTTTATCAGACAGTCTTTAAGGCCTTTTTATAACATTATTGAAGCTGAAGACGGAGAACAGGGTTCGAAATTGGCGTTTGAAAAGATTCCTGATCTCATTGTAAGTGATGTGATGATGCCTGTCATGGATGGGCTGGAGCTGTGCCGTGTATTGAAAACGGATGCACGCACAAGCCATATTCCAATCATCCTGCTGACCGCAAGGTCTGGCAATATACATGAGGTAAGTGGACTTAAAACAGGAGCTGAAGCTTACATTACCAAGCCTTTTAGCATTGACGTTTTGCAGCTAAACATCAACAACCTGCTGACACTGCAAAGCAATATGCGCAGAAAGTTTAGCCAGCAGATTACCTTGCAGCCATCAAATATACTTATTGAATCTACAGATGAAGAGTTTTTAAATAAGATCATGTCCATCATTGAACAAAATTTTAGCATCGATGAGTTCAATGTAAATGTACTTGCAGCAGAAGTTGGAATGAGTACACCGATCCTATATAAAAAGATTAAAGCTTTAACCGGATTGACGGTCAACAATTTCATTAAATCAGTACGTTTAAAAAGAGCAGCACAGCTTTTAAAACAAAAGACCTATACGGTTTATGAAGTGGCCTACATGGTGGGCTTTAGCGACAGCAAATATTTCAGTAAAGAATTTGTGAAGCAATTTGGGAGGACACCAACTGACTATGTTTAGAAAACACTAATTACAGTTTATCCGCCAAACTTTTGCATCCGCAGGATAAGTGACAACATAAAAAACCTGCCCAATCGGTTGACCTGCCGGTCTACAATGATGTTATCAAATACATCTCTCGAAATGCCACTGTTCTGATCAAACAGGTCAAACCCATCTAATCTGAAAGCTGCCATGTCTTTTTTCAGGAATTTATACTCTGCATATAAACGCAGCAATACCGGATTGTTTACAAAAGAGTTGTCAAAGCCGCTGTTGATCGTCTTGGCGAAATCGTAGCCAAGCGTAAATTTTTTAAAGTAATTCCGTCCCTCTATACCATATTTGAACGTGTTCGTTTGTCTGTCATTAAAATCAGCCTGCGAATAGCTCGTATGGTTTTGTGAATAGGAAGCTTCAAATTCCACATCTATAATGTCTTCCAGGTCCAGTTTAAACTCCAGTTCCTGCTGCCAAACCTTGTTTTTAGCCACATTACGGTTGTCGTCTATAAAGGCCACATTATTGTTTATGGATGCTGCACCTGAATATTCGATGGTAAACTTTCGGCCAAAGAATGGCTTGCTGTAAAAATAATCTCCTTTCAGGTTATAAAATCCATCTGTGTTGGTATAGCTGGTCAGCTGGTTTACGGTGCCCGGTACCAATACTTTGGTCGTCACTATTTTATCCTGTGTCTGGTTGAACGACACATTGGCATATAAAATATGGCCCTGGTTCCAGTCCGATTGCTTGTAGTGGGCCACCAGACTATGGATAAACTCCGGTTTCAGATCAGGGTTTCCGGTTACTACATTCTGAAGGTTCGAGTTATCGGCTATAGGCTGTAACTGCAAAAAGCCGGGCTGCGCATTGCGAGTAAAATAGCTGAAATCAAATGATTTCTGCTTCGTAAAGTTGTACACAAATCTCGCAGAAGGGGCGAAGTTAAAAGTCCTTCGCATCGTCCCGATGTCTTTGCTCAGGTTTTGTCCTTTGAGCAAGGCAGGAAGGGCATTCAGGCCAACTGTATAATTCATTTTCTTATCAATGAAGCGGTAGTTTATTCCGATTCTATGACTTATAAATTGATAATCAAAGTTATTGCTCAGGCCGGGGTTAAATACTTCGTTTTCATCGATTACATCGCGTGTGTCCTTAATGCTTGAGGTACCCGAATGGCTGATGCTGTAATTGGTCTCTATGTAATATTTTTCCCAAATTCGTTCCCGGAAAGAGAAACCACCGATTATCGTCAGTGTATGATTGTTTTGATCAG